>NZ_KE992835.1 GCF_000466485.1 [Clostridium] symbiosum ATCC 14940
GCGAAAACAAAACCACAGTATCTCCTTCTCCAGCTAGCGATGCCGCTTCCCCGAGACGAAAGACTCATCCCCTCCCCACCACCCCGTCCGCTGGCCTGCGGCGGCGTCCTCACCTGCTTAACTAAATCTCCATTTACAGTCCCACCAGACACATTGCAGCCGTCCTCTTCCTGTGTTATACTCAAAATAGCGTAAAAACAAAATCCGGACTGGAGGTATATTATGTCTTTCGACGATTATTCTAAAGCTTATAAAGCGGGTAAGAAGGAGTATCAGCGGCACCTGGCCGAGGGAAGCTATCCTTATCTGCAGGCTCTGGACGAAAGTATTTCCCATATTGATATCGTATCGGAAGTAAGCTTAGGTTTACAGCAGATTCCGTCGGAGCTGATAGCGGGAACAAGAAGTATCGGCCGCAGGACAGCCTTTGCGCCCAATTATATGCCCCTTCTGGATCCGCATTCGGAATTTGCCGCCAAATGGATCAATCTCTGCGGCTCCCATCTGAAAGAAGGTATCAGGGAACCAGTGACCGCCTGCGAATTTATGGGACACTTTTATATCGTGGAAGGAAACAAGCGGGTCAGTGTCCTGAAATATTTTGACGCTCCCTTTATTCCCGCTGTCGTAACGCGTTTCATACCGCGCAGGACAAAGGAAACCGACAATATTATTTATTATGAATATATGGATTTTCACCGTCTTACGGGAATCAACTATATCCTGGCCGGCAGAGAAGGCGTCTTTCCCCGCCTGTCCGCTGCTGTTGCCGGCGGAAGCAAAATTCCCTGGGACGAAGAGACCCGGATGGATTTTTCTGCTGCCTATGTCAAATTCCACAGCGCCTATCTGGCCAGAGGAGGCGGACGCCTGCCAATCAAGACCGGTGACGCCCTTCTGTCCTACCTCGATATTTACGGTTATCCGGCCTTAAGAGATGACCCGCCCTCTAAAATCAGGGAAAATATCGCAAAGATCTGGGACGAATTTACTCTGTTGAAAGAGAAGCAGTCCGTCGAACTGGTCATGGATCCCGTAGGCACCGCCCCAAAGAAAAAGTTTATCGATATCCTGCTTCCGCCGTCTCCGAAACAGGTGAAGATCGCATTTATCCATTCCAAAAACGCAGCTTCCTCCAGCTGGACCTACGCCCATGAGCTGGGCAGGCGCCATGTGGAAGAAGTATTTAAAAACCAGGTGGAAACCATCTGTATAGACAATGTCACGGCCGGTGATAAAGCCCAGGAGGCAATTAAACGGGCGGTTGACGAAGGGTGCGGCATTATCTTCACCACAACGCCCGAATTTATTCCCTCCAGCCTGAAAACCGCAGTGGAGTATCCCGATGTCAGAATCCTCAACTGCTCCCTGAACACTTCCCACCGCTACATAAGGACTTACTACGGACGAATGTATGAGGCCAAATTTCTCTGCGGCATGATAGCAGGGACTCTGGCAGACAACAACCGTATCGGCTACATCGCCGATTACCCGATTTACGGCATGACTGCCAATATCAATGCCTTTGCGCTTGGCGCACGCATGGTAAATCCAAGAGCCGAGATTTTTCTGAAATGGTCCACCGTCAAAGAGGATGACATTGTTGAATATTTCAGGAAACACCACATCTCCTATGTATCCAGCCAGGATATGATAATCCCGCGGTTCGCTTCACGCCAGTTCGGTTTATACCGGTTTGAAAATGCGGCCGACGGAACCATGCCGTTTAATGCGGCCACTCCGCTTTGGAACTGGGGAAAATTTTACGAGAAGATCATAACGAGCATTATCAGCGGTTCCTGGCATGATAATGAATCATCCGACAGCAGAGCCCTGAATTACTGGTGGGGCCTGTCGGCAGGTGTCGTTGATATCATCTATACCCAGAATCTGGCAGCCGGAACGAAAAAGCTGGTGGAATTCATGCGCCGTGCCGTGGAATCCGGCTCCTTCCATCCGTTTTCCGGAACGCTGTATTCCCAGGACGGGATGATACAAAAAGATGACGATCATACGCTGGCTCCCGAAGAGATTATCACGATGAACTGGCTGGCCGATAATGTCATCGGCTCCATACCTGATTTTGAAATGCTGGCAGACGAAGCAAGGCCGGTAGTCCGCCTTCAGGGTCTCAGAAAGCCGAAAGACGGAGGAACGATTTGATGAAAATACTGACATTGGCCGACCAGGAATCACGATCTCTGTGGGATTATTTTGAAAAGGCCAAACTTGAGGGGGTGGATCTGATTATCTCCTGCGGCGATCTGGCTCCTCAATACCTCTCATTCCTGGCGACCTTTACCCATGCCCCGGTTCTCTATGTCCATGGAAACCACGATGACTGCTATGAACAGACGCCCCCGGAAGGCTGCATCTGTATAGAAGATACAATTTATAACTATAAAGGAATCAGGATTCTCGGATTGGGAGGCTCCCTGCGCTACCGTGACGGCCTCAACCAGTATACCCAGAACGCCATGAATCGGCGAGTATTCCGGCTGTGGCCAAAGCTGGCTCTGAACAGGGGCTTCGACATTCTCGTAACCCATGCTCCGGCCTATCGGTTCAATGACGGGGAAGATATTCCGCACACCGGTTTCCAGGCCTTTAACCGGCTGCTGGAAAAATATAAACCGGCCTACTTTATCCATGGCCATGTCCATGCTAATTACGGCGGGAAATTTAAGCGCAGTTCTGTTTACGGGGATACCGTTGTGATCAATGCTTATGAGAAATATACGATTGAAATGGAGAAGGCCGAACCGTAAAGAACCAGTTCAGGCACCATGATCCGTTACTTATCTCGTTACTATTCACGGCCACTATTCCGCGAGGTGTGGCTATCTTCCCACTACCAGGGTGGATTCGGAACTTTCATCTGTTAGTGACGTGCGCCGCCAGACGCACTACAAAAGGAGAGAAGTCAATCAATGCTGACTTCTCTCCTTTTGCCACGCCGCCCATCTTATTCAATTGTGATTATCAAACTCTAACCTGCCGCCGTTCGGCAGTTTCTTTGCATCTTTGCCGCTTTCAAATCACTGAATCAGCTCCGGCACGTAGATTGTCTCCCCCGGCTTATGGGAATAAAAAATCGTCACTTTATCACCCTCCAGCGGCCCGCTTGTGAGGTTAACCGGCTTGGGTTCCTGTTCAAAAGAAACCTCTGTCCCTGCCCCGGTCTTGATTGTGATAACACTCATACCGACTCCAAGGACTTCTCCCGATACCACGCCCGCCCGGCAGTCTTTATCTCCGTCCCTGGGGTCTCTTACAAGCTCTGCCTTTACACCGCTTGAAGAGGACAAATCTATCTTCCCCCGGTAGAAGACCGTGACCTCGTGTTCCAGAAGCAGTCCGTCCACCAGGCTTACGGCCGCATCCTCTTTTGCAAACACGACGCCGTCCGGATATTCTTTATTCGCAACCACCATCGTATTCATTCCGGCATCCTTGACAGTGCCGCAGAAAATACCAATATCATCCTCCGATTGAAGCTCCGGCATTATCCTCGGGTCTTCCGTACTTTCGTTTTCCGCCCCGGAAGGTACCGTCTCTTCCCCCGTGGGCTGTCCTGTCCCGGCAGGATCCGTTTTTTTACCGCAGCCTGCCGTCATCAGGGCAACGGCCGCTGTCAGAAGCAGCAGCAATGCAAATCTGTTCATGATTTTTCTGCACATATTATCACCTCCCGTGTTACTATTCGCAGCCTCGCCAAATAACGGCTGAACATAGTAACCTTCCTGTCTTTATTGATTCTGGTTCAGACTTAACGGCCTTCCTGGAAACGGCCGAATGTATCGACCAGCCATGCCAGGTAGCCCGTCTGTTCCTCTCCAAACTGCCCCGGCTTCATCCTCCATCTCCAGTTTTTCCCCACCGTACTCGGTGTGTTCATCCTGGCCCAGTTATCCAGCTTCAGCACATCCTGCATCTGAAATACTGCCACACTGGCCACCGAACCGTAAGCCGCCCGGAATACTTTATCCACAACCTCGCTCTGATGTGCGGCTCCCAGATAGTCGGCAATATACTGCAGCTCCCACCACTGCCTCTTCTCTGTTTTAAAGTAACCGGCAAGCGTTTCATTGTCATGGGTGCCTCCATATACGACGGAATTCGGTTCATAGCAATGGGGAAGATGCTCATTGAAGCGGTCCCCGCTGAATGCAAATTCAATTATCTTCATTCCCGGATATCCGGTTTCAGCCAGCAGATCCTTGACATCCTGGCTGAAAATTCCAAGATCCTCGGCTATGATTTTTGTCGCCCCAACCGCTTCGCTTATGGCATCCGTCAGTTTCTTTCCCGGCCCTTTTTCCCACTGCCCTGATTTGGCATTTTCCGCACCATACGGGATGGAATAATACTGAACCACTCCGATAAAGTGATCGATGCGGATTACATCGTAGAGAGCGGATGACGCCTTCATCCTCTCTTTCCACCAGGCAAATCCCGTTTTCTCCATTTTATCCCAGTTATAAAGAGGGTTGCCCCATAACTGGCCCTCATCGGAAAACGCGTCCGGTGGCACTCCGGCCACCTTCAGCGGTATAAGGCCTTCCTCATCCAGCTGGAAAAGTTCCGGGTGGCTCCAGACGTCCGCACTGTCGAGCGCAACGTAAATGGGGATATCCCCGACGATTTTAACATCGTTATCTGACGCATACTTTTTGAGTTTTTCCCATTGTTCAAAAAATTTATACTGAAGGAATTTCCAGTAATCTATCTCCTCTTTCAGTTCTGTTTTATATTTCTCCATGGCTTCAGGCTTTCTGAATCTGGCATCCTCCTCCCACGCCAGCCATTCATTGTCACCGAAATGTTTTTTCAAAGCCATATAAAGGCTGTAATCCGGCAGCCAAAACTGATTTTTCTCACAAAACTGCCGGTATGCTTCCGTCGTTTTATGTAAACTTCTTGTGTACGCCTTTTTCAGCAGTGGAAAGCGGTAATAAAAAACCGCATCATATTTTACTTCTTCCTGTTTGTCCAGCCAGAAACAGGCATCGATTTCCTCCTGTGTCAGCAATTCTTCCTCTTTCAGCATATCAAGATCGATAAAATAAGGATTACCGGCAAAAGCTGAAAAAGACTGGTACGGGCTGTCGCCATAGCTGGTCGGCCCCATCGGCAGAACCTGCCAGTAATTCTGTCTGGCCTGTCTTAACAGGTCTATAAATTCATATGCGCTGCTCCCGAATGTACCTATCCCATAAGGAGACGGCAGGCTGAAAATCGGCATCAGTATCCCCGCGCCGCGCTTTAACATTGTCTTCATTGGTTAATTCTCCTTATTCTTATTAAAGGAATGCCTTCAGCTCCGAGAGCCTTCGTATTTCCCTCGTAACTGAAATCCTTTTCCTGTTTTCCTTCCCCTGGGGATTAAACCAGCAGGTATCGATACCGGCATTCACGCCTCCCTGAATATCGGATGTAAGAGAATCTCCAATAACCATCATCTCCTCCGGCCCCGCCTCCTTGATATGGGCAAAGCAATATTCAAAAAATTCCTTCTGCGGTTTCTGGCTGCCTGCCTCCTCCGATATGAAAATATCACGGAAATACTTATCAAGGCCCGATGCCTTCAGCCGTTTTCTCTGAGTAGCTCCCACGCCGTTGGTCACTACGTAAAGGGGATAACGCTCTTTCAGGTAATCGAGTATCTCTACCGCTCCCTCCATCAGATATGCCCCTTCGCCCAGCCAGACACGGTACGCGTCTTCGGCCTCCTCACCGCTCATGGACAGGCCATGCCCGCCAAAAAAGCGTTCAAACCGGACAGTAAGAACGCGGTCGCGCTCCATCTGTCCGATTTCAAATGCTTCCCAGCATTCCTGATTGATTTTGTGATACTCCTGAATGAACCGCTCCTCCGGGACAAAGCCGTATTTTTGCAATACTTTCGTGAATGCGGCGGCTTCCGCCCGGTCAAAATCAAGAAGTGTCCCGTCCACATCCATCAAAAGCGCTTTATATTGTCTGTTCAAGCCTCAAATACCACCTTTCCGCCGCAGATTGTAAACCTGACCCTGCCGTATAGCGTTTCACCGGTAAACGGAGAATTGGAGGACTTGGAAACGAAGTCTCCCACAGTGAAGCTCTCCCTGTCATCAAAAATCACAAGATCCGCATCACTGCCTTCTTTTATACGGCCCGAATCCAGGCGGTAAAGTCTGGCCGGGTTCAGGCACATTTTTTCAAAAAGCTGCACGTAAGTGAGGTGGCCCTCCTTTACCAGGTTGGTGACCGCCAGCGGCAGGGCTGTTTCCAGGCCGATAATTCCGCTGGGAGCCGCCGTCAGCGGCTTCTCCTTTTCTTCCCTGCTGTGGGGAGCATGGTCTGTGGCTATTATATCAATTGCCCCGCTCTTTAGCCCCTCTATCAGGGCCTCCCTGTCTTTTTCCGTCCGCAGCGGCGGATTCATCTTTGCCAGTGTCCCGTGCTTTAAGACAGCCGTTTCATCAAGAGTAAAGTGGTGCGGCGTTACCTCTGCCCAAACGTCGGCTCCCAATTGTTTTGCCAGGGCAACCATTTTTACGGAATTCCGGGAACTGATATGCTGGATATTCACCGCTGCGCCGGTATGAAGGGCAATCATACAATCCCTGGCTACCAGTGAATCCTCGGCAAGAGCCGGGGAACCGCCGATTCCCAGCTGATCCGATACCACGCCTTTGTTGATTCCGTTGTTTATGATAAAGGCAGGATCTTCCTCATGAAAGCTGAGAGGCAGATTAAGCTCCCTGGCCTTCTCCATCGCCTGCTTTACAAGCTTTTCATCCATTAAAGGAATACCGTCGTCCGTGAAACCGGCCGCTCCGCAGGCTTTAAGCGCATCCATATCCGTCAGCTCCCGTCCTTTCAGCCCCTTAGACACGGCGGCGGCAGCGAGGACGTGGATCCCTGTCTTTTTACCTTTTTCTATGATATAGCCGATTGTGTCCGGATTATCTGCGGCCGGATTTGTATTAGCCATGCAGACCACCGTCGTATATCCGCCCGCTTTTGCCGCAGCGGCGCCGGTTTCAATATCCTCCTTATGAGTCAGGCCCGGATCACGAAAGTGTACATGCACATCTACCAGCCCGGGAGCGATAATCATTCCCGATGCATCCAGCACTTCATCCGCTCCGTTTACCCTCTCAGGAACCGTATTATCCGCCCCGCCGTCTACCCGTTTTACTATCTTTTTAATCTTTCCGTCTTCGATCAGCAAATCCGCCAGGCCGTCAAAGCCGCTTTCAGGATCGATCACCCGTCCGTTCTTAATGAGCATGTTCCGTATTCTCCTTCATCTTATTTTGCCGGTACTATCTCCAGCCAGTATCCATCCGGATCCGAGATAAAATAAATTCCCATAGATGGATTCTCGTAGCAGACGCAGTCCATCTCCCTGTGTTTCTTTAAAGACGCATCCATATCATCCGTCTCAAATGCCAGATGGAACTCGTTGTCCCCAAGATTATAGCTCTCCTTCTCCCAGTCCCTGAGCCAAGTCAGCTCCAGCTGGTAGTCTGTGGCCCCGTCGCCCAGATAAACCAGGATAAAACTGCCGTCTGCCGCCTCTTTCCTGCGCACTTCGTGCAGGTTCAGCGCCTCCTCGTAAAATTTCAGGGATTTTTCTAAATCTACTACGTTAAAGTTATTATGTGCAAATGTAAATTTCATATAGCAAGTTCCTCTCCTTCTCTGTGAATTTCCACAAGACGCTCCCTCCATCCTTCACTGGACGGATGCTGTCTCATCTTCTCAATTATACTGTAATCTTTCCAGAAATGCATCGGTATTACCGCCTTTGCGTCGACTTTTTCCATAAACTCCTTCATCCCCAGATAAAACCACTGCTCCAGCCTCGGATCCAATGGGACAAATGCAGCATCCACGGTGCGTCCCTCCATCTTTTCCATCTCATGGGCGTAATTTGCCGCCATATTATGGTTCCAGGCCTTGTCCTCACCTTCCCACCACCAGTTGTTCAGATCGCCGGCATGGTAAATGGTACTGCCTTCGCAGGTAATCCAGAAAGCCACCCCTTCATCGGTGGATTTGAACGTTTCAATCTCCAGCCCGGCTTTCCTTCCTTCGGTATAGAGGGCCAGCTTTTCCCCAGCCTTTACAAAGGTTACTCTGCCAATCAGATTGTCCGGCACCTTCTTTTTGCTGATGTCTTTAGAGAGAACGTAATTCACATCCTCCCTGTCCTTTGCCAAATCAAAAATTACCGGTGCAAAATGATCTCCGTGAAAATGGCTGGCAAAAACCACCAGCGGCCTGTCTTTTCTTATCTCAGGCAGCTGGCCTGCGTAATAATCGAACAGCATTGATACATGCTCTAGCTCCACCAGAAAGGAACTGTGATGAATATATGTTATCTTCATAATCCTGCGGCCTCCTTAAATGCCTCCGCCGATTCGGCTTTCGCCGCAAGCCTTAGCCATTTTGTCAGTGTCTTCATATCGGTCTGGGACAGGATACTGGCCGAAAGCTGTTCCGGAACAGGTCCGGTTTCCTCGAGCAATTCAAGGACTGCCTCTGCCTTTCCCGCCTCTCTTCCTCTTTCTATTCCTTTTTCAATCCCCTTTTCGATCCCCTTTTCGATCCCTCTGTGTTCTCTCTCTTCAAGTTCATCCGCAAATAATTCCCTTAAAGCATTGCACATCATTTTTCCCTCCTCACTGTTTTTCCAGTTGGCCCGGATGATTAAATCCATAGCCGCCTCATATAACGGATTTTGCTTTTCTTTCCGGTATTCCGCCATTAAAGGCTCTATATCCCCGTGAAGTTCCAGATCTTCCCGCAAGCGGCTCAGCCAGATATTTTCCCCTTTATCCAGCCTGCCTATAACCAGGATTTGCATCGGGAACAGCAGGCCTGTAACATAGTAAATTCCGGGAAACATCTCTGTAGTCTCGGCTTTGTGAACCTTTTTCAGGTAATTCAGCATTTTTCCGGGATAATGATTTCCGACCAGAGTAATAGTCATGTCTTCAGGAGATATCTCAAGTATCTGCCTGGTATTGGACTGGTATACGCAGGCGTAGCCTGTTACCTTGTAAAAATCGTTAATGCTGATATAATCCGTGGGGCTTTTATACTCCACGATATTGTATTGCCTGAAAAAAGCGCCTATCTTCTTTCTTATTTTCCTGCCAGATACTGCTTTGATAATTAGTGTGTCCATCTGCAGCGGCTTTTCAGTCAGATTATATTCCTTCAAAAACTGAAGATACTGTGCCTCCTCACCAAATTCAATCTGCAGGATTGCCTGAAAGGCAGGGTGCCACTGTAATATTCGTTTCTCCATTCACTGTCTCCTTCTTATTATAATCAAAAAACGTTTTGTCTTCAATAGGCATCCATAGACTCCACCTGCCCTTCCTGTATTTGGTTTGTTATAATCTGGTTTGGATTTTCCGGCCGAACGGCCATATTACGGCGCTTCAAGAAGCGCGCCGGACTGCTATGGACAGCAGTCCGAATAGATTATTCTTAAATATTAAATTTCAATAAAGTTTTTAGTTAAACAGGTGGGGGCCGCCGGGACGAAAGACTCAGCCAGCCCCCTCACCACACCGGACCCGGTCCGGTCCGGACGCGTCCTCCATTCTCAATCCCCCATCTGAACTATTGCTTATTTTTCTTTTTTTGCCAGCGCTTTATCCATAAACTTTTCATTCTTAACGATAAACCTCTCATGCTCGCCTTCACCGATTTTGCCGCTCTCGTCAAAAGCCTCAACATGGAATACAAGTCTTCTTCCATCTACTTCTTTTAATTCGCTTTCGCACCAGACAATCATGCCTGCCGGTGTTGCCGCCAGATGCTTTATATTCAGCATTGTTCCGACGGTTCCCTCACCGTCATTCATATAAGGAGCGACGCTCATCCACGCCGTTTTTTCCATTAATGCCACCATGGCCGGTGTTGCAAATACTTCCAGAAGACCGCTGCCAAGCGCGCTTGCAGAATTGTCCTCTGTCACCATAACTTCCTGTCTTCCCTGAATTCCTGCTTTTAACATCTTCTCTACCTCTTTTCTCATTTTTCACTTAAGTCTCATTTTTCAAAAACGCTCTGGAGCATGTTTCCGAAACTATAGCAGCAGTGCTGATACTATGGTTTCTGGCTGGATTACTAAAGTTTACGTCCGCATTTCGGACAGTAGGCAAATTCTTCCGCCGCCTCATATCCGCATTCCGGACACCTTTTGCCCGAATGCCCCGGCAGAGAACCGTCCTGAGCCCATGGATTGCCGCTTCCGTCACGGCACAAAGTCAAATCTGTCTCACGGATTTCCGCATCCATTCCTCTGAGCAGTTTCCGGCCAATCTCCGGATCCAGCTCATAGACAGCGCCGCAGCATGACATCTTCACATAGAAACGCCTGTTCCACTTGAACAGCGGAATAAAGAAAAAACTGAAATACATATAGGTCATAAAGACCTGATATCTTCCGTACGCTCCGCATCTGCTGCAGATAACCGTTTTCATATATTCAATCTGTTTCATGCCGGAACTGATTCCGCCGATAAATATCATACCTGCCACCTGCTGTAACAGTTCAGACAGCGCGAACTGTTACTACCTGTTCTTTATTTTTTATGTTTATGGGATATTAACAAGTATACTAAAGTGATTTTAGTTGTGCAAGATATATTTTAATTAAGCAGGTGAGGACGCCGCCGCAGGCCGGCGGACGGGGTAGTGGGGTGTGTATATGAGTCTTTCGTCCCGGGGG
>NZ_KE992836.1:0-11214 GCF_000466485.1 [Clostridium] symbiosum ATCC 14940
TTTTTCTTGCTTACAAACTTATTATACGAGGAGGTCTGCTATGAATAAATTTTACAGAAGTGACGACAAGAAAAATATCTTATTAAATCTGGTGGCTTTAGACGGTGAAAAGGAAGTCGGACTTGAGTCCCTGAAGGCCAACACCTCGGACGGCGCGGCTGAGAAGCATGTACCCGTTGTCTCGGTTGACGGAAACAGAGTGGAAGTATCGGTAGGTTCCGTATCTCATCCCATGCTGGAGGAGCACTATATTACAGGCATTTATATTGAAACAAAAGCCGGCGGACAGTTTGCTTCCCTGAAACCCGGCGAAGAACCAAAAGCCGTTTTTCTTCTTGGCGACGGCGATGAATTTATCGCTGCCTACGAGTACTGCAATCTTCACGGCCTTTGGAAGGCTGAGTAATTCAAACGTATTATTAAACAGATTACGGAGGTAATTAGAAATGAAAAAATATATCTGTGAACCATGCGGCTATGAGTATGATCCGGAGGTAGGCGATCCGGACAATGGAATTGCTCCGGGAACTGCATTCGAGGACTTGCCCGAAGACTGGTTATGTCCGATATGCGGTCTTGGAAAAGACGTTTTTGTTCCCGAAGACTGATAATTTAATCTGAAACATCGGCCAGGTCTTCCTGAAGCCGGGAATAATCAAGGATTTTGATGGATTTGCGACCCTCCATTTTAATAATCCCCTCATCCTGCATCTGAGATAATTCCCTGGACAGAGAAGGCCTGGCCGCATTCAGGCTGGCCGCCAGCTCCTCCCGGTTCATCATCAGTTCAACCTTTTTATTTTCACCGCTGTTCTGGAGAAGATAAAGGGCTATCCTCTGTCTTAAGCTGCCGCAGGTCAAAAGCTGTATCTTTTTTGATTTTTTCTCCGCCTCCTCGGCAAACACCCCCATCATGTTAAAAAGAATTTTGCTGTGGTGCATGCAGTTATTTTCACACGTTCCATAGAAAAAATGGCTTGATATCTTAAGCAGCTTCACATGGCTCCTGGCTCTGGCCGAGTAGGAATACTGTTTCCGCTTAAGAAACAGGTCCACAACGCCAAACTGCTGCCTTTCACCCAGATATTCCGCATAAGTCTGGCGTCCCGCCATATTAATCTGTTCCAGCAGAACCTCCCCTGACAGAATCATGTAGATCCACCTGGGCCTCTCCCCCTGAGAAAAGATATAATCATCTTTTTCATACTCCACGATGTTTGACTGTGAACAGACCAGGCTCCGCTGAAGCTCGTCCTCCGTCAATCCGTTAAATAATTTTAATTCCTGTATCTTCATCTCATTCTCCTGAATCTATTCCTGATTTAAAGATTATCCCTGCCCAATGTTTTTCCCTATCCGATGCTTATTCCCTGATGCACGGAATCCTGACCTCGGCCTCAAACATACCGGCGTCTTTTTGATATAAAAAAGTGCCTCCGTGACGCTTCAGTATCGTTTCGCATGTCTTCAGGCCGATATTGCTGCTCTCCCGCTCCGATGCATCCGCAGCCACGCTGTTTCGCAGGCGGATGACCAGTTCATCCTTTGTCTCTCCGTATTCCGCCTGAACGGCGTGGCTCCGATCCGCATATTTCAGGATATTGGAAAAAAGATTTCCAAAAACCCGGCGCATCAGATCCACATCCACCAATAGCCTGCATGTAATTTCTCCGGCCCGGCGCGCCACCTCAATCCCCTCATTTTCCAGGTCAAACAGGCTCTCCTCAACTATCTGTCCCACAAATTCCGCACCGTTCACCTCGTCCGCGTGCAGTTCATCCTGGTCACTGCTGTATACCAGAAAATACTCAAAAAGCTTATCCGACAGGCTCTTTATCTGGCACGCCTTGTCACGGCAGACCGACAGATACTTCTGTTTTTTGCCGGGGTCCTCCTCTATGGAAAGAATATCAAGATAACCCATAAGAGCCGTCAGCGGCGTTCTCAGGTCGTGCGACATGGCCGTCACTATGCCCCGGTTCGCCAGGTGGGCCAGCTCTTCCTCCTCCTGTCTGGAGCGGATGGCCCGGCGCATGGAATCCATCTCTCCCGCCAGAGCCGCCAGTTCATCATTTCCCCTTATCGTAATCTGGTAATTTAAATCTCCACCTTTTAAAATCTCCAGTTCTTTCCCCAGCAATTCAATATATTTTACTTTATTTCGAATCAGAAGATATAAAATTACGGCAAAACAAAGGCCGCTCAAAAGCGTCACAATCACTCCGGCGGACTGGTAATTCTCATATCCCGTATAAACCAGTGCTGCCTGTACTGCGCCGTCCGTGAACGTCACATTAAAAACTCCCGACGCCTCAGATGTGTCTTTTATCGTCTCCCCGTATTCATCCGCCGGAAGAGGCACAATAAAGCGGCTGTCACTGCTGAAGATTATATCATTCTCCTGGTACAGCGCCATGACAATCGTCCAATCCGTTTTGGTGAACTCTTTTATCTTCTTTCTGTCATTCATGGAAAGCTTCTGTTCTGTCACATAGCTTTGAAAATCCTTTATATACTGCTCTTCCCGCTTTAAGATAACGGCCGGATTAATATAAATCTGATCCAAAAGGCGGTAGGACAGCTCCAGCGCCCACACATAGACAAAGGCGGCGCAGGCGGCGGCAAAGACGGCTGACAGAATCAGCTTAATCCATAATCTGCTGCGAAGTTTTTTCATCACTCTATCCGGTACCCCTTTCCCCATACATTGACGATGTATTTCGGATTTTTCGGATCTTTCTCCAGTTTTTTTCTGAGATTCCTGATATGTACCATCACCGTGTTATTGGAAATGTAATAATATGGTTCTTCCCAAACGCTCTCATAGATATTCTGTATCGTAAAAATCTTCCCCCTGTTCTCCGCGAGAAGAAGGAGAATCCGGTATTCCAAATCCGTAAGAAGAATTTCTCCTCCCTCCAGACGCACCTCACGGCTGTCCTTATTAAGAAGCAGATCCCGGATTTGTATCTGTGCGTCATCTTCTTTCCGGTTTCCGCCTCCCTGATAGACGTAATATCTGCGCAGCATTGCCTTGACTCTCGCAACCAGCTCCGTATAGGAAAATGGTTTTGCCAGGTAATCATCTCCCCCTGCGCAAAATCCCAGCGCCTTATCGGAATCCTGGGTGCGGGCCGTAAGAAACAGGATGGGTACCGTCAGTTTTTTCCTTATCTCCAGACAGGCCAGAATCCCTGACTTCCCCGGCATCATCACATCCAGGATAATCAGATCCACAGAGCCGCCGGACTTTTCCACCGCCTCTTTTCCATTGGAGGCCTCGATAACCTCAAAGCCTTCATGCTCCAGAAGAATACGGACCACCTCCCGAATCTCCGGATCATCGTCGGCAAACAATATTCTTTTTCGTTCCGTATTCATTTCCATATGCACCTCATTACTCCGTATCAGATTTTCCCTTCCCCAATCCAAAGGATTCCCAACTTCTCCAGATATTCCTTAAGCATCTGAAGCAGGATCCGAACAGACGGCGGACAGTCTTCTTTATGCTTCAGCAGGAGATACACCACTCTGTCTTCAGGGCCATCCTCAATCGGAAGGATTCTGACATCCATCCTGCCCTCCATGCTGAGAGCGGCCGATTTCGGCAGTACGCTCCAGTATTCATCCTGTTCGATTAGCTGCTCTAGTAGCTGCATATTATCCGTCTCCACCCTGCACCGTCTCCCGTCTCCGAACCAGTAGGTGTGCCACAGGACAAACTCAGGATGCCACTCCAGATAGATTTCATTTCTGACCGACAGGGATGCGGGATGAACCGGACCGCTGTAGGAGCTGCCTGCCCCGCATACAAAACACATCGGTTCCTGAAACAGGGGAATCGAGGCCACCGTCCTTGAATAACCGGGATTGGCAATCAGTCCGGCTTCCAGTTCTCCCGCTTCTATTAACTTGTATGTATCACCCGAATCCAGGGCCAGAATACACATGTCGCAGTTATCCGCCCTGTCCAGGAATTCCCTGTATACAGGCCCCATAAGATAAGTCTGGACACTCTGTATCGTTGACAGGAACATGGTCTGCCGGTCTTCCTTCCAGATAATCTCCTTTGTCTCCTGCCACAGTTTTTTCCACTTCTTTGCCACGGGAACCATCTTCTTTCCCGCCTCGGTCAGCTCCACCCTGCGGATTCCTTTTTTCCTGATTAGAAGAGGCGCGCCGAGTTCTTTCTCCAGGCAGTCGAGACGGCTGCTCAGTGTGGACTGTGTCAGATACAGCTTCTGTGCGGCCCTGGTCAGGGAGCCTGACTCAACAATTGCAAGAAATGCATCCACTTCAGCCTGATTCATACTTCCTCCGCGATGATAAATATCGATTTTGTCTATATTATATACCTGTATAATTCATTTTACAAATATATATTTCTCTAATATGATAATGGCAGTAATGGCAGGCGGATGAAACGATAACCTGCACGCTCCGCGCAAAGATCACCGTCATCAATAACAATTATGCCGTCAAACGGCAGCAGGAGGAATATCCATGAAAGCTCAACCCTACCGCTTTACCATATGCGCGCTCAGCACCGTCATGGTTTTTGTCTGTGTCGGGCTTGTCAGCAATGCATTTTCCATCTGCCTGCCTTTTATTATAAAAGTCCACGGTTTTTCCAATACCCAGATTTCCCTGCTCGCCACGATGAAAAGTGTAACCTCCCTTTTGGCAATGTTCGCCGCCGACCGCTATTACGGACGGCTCGGCCTGAAAAAAGGAATCGCACTGGCAATGCTGTCTGCCTCGCTCTCATTTTTTATCTACGGCATATCATCCACACCACTCCTTTACTGCGCCGCATCGGCTCTGTCCGGCATAAGCTATGCGATGGGCGGTATGATTCCCGCCTCTCTGCTCATCCGGCAGTGGTTCCCTCTGAAACCTGCCGCGGCGCTTGGAATCGCTGCCTCCGGCAGCGGAATCGGCTCTGTTCTGGGTCCCGTGACGCTGCTGTTTCTGATTGAGAATTTCGGACTTTCCTCCGCGTTCCTGGCGCAAGCTCTGGCTGTTGCGGCCGTAACGCTTCCCATTGTGGCACTGATCAGAGAAAACACGCCTGAACATACAGGGATCGAAACAGCAAGTGTGGAAGATTTCCCGGAAACAGAAGTTTCTTCCGGCAGCTCCAGGGACTGCATTCACGGCGGCACACTGCTCCACAACCGGCTCAGCCGGAGGGAACAGCTCCGTATCCTGTGCGGCTCTTTTCTGATTGGAGTGCTTGGACTGACCGGTTTTAATTATTTATCCCTGCTTTATACCAGCGCCGGCCATTCAGCCGCTACTGTTTCCTTTTTCCTGTCGCTGATGGGCATACTGCTCATAGCCGGTAAATGTTCCTTTGGCTGGATTGCCGACCGGGCAGGCAGCTTTCGTACAGCGGCGTTATTTTGCCTGTTTCTTTGTATCGGCCAGCTGCTCTGCTGTTTCGCGCCTCAGTCCGGCCGCCTTCTGTTCGGAATCACCTTTCTTTTTCTCGGTATGGGGCTTGCGCTGGCCTCTGTGGGTCTTTCCATTATGGCCTCCGATTTCTGCCAGGTGGGAAATTACGCCACAGTACTGAAAAATTACCAGCTCTCCTATGCGCTGGGCGGACTGGTCTCCAGCGCCGTACCGGGAATGCTGGCAGACAGGACCGGAAGCTATCTTCCGTCCTATATCCTGTTTTTCATTCTTTCCATCGCCCTTTTTCTGTTTATTATTCCGGTATACAGGCGGCATGGAGGCACCCTGCCTCACAAGTCAATGAAAGCCGCCGCAAAACATCCGGTCATTGTACAGACAATGCACCGGGATTGATTAACCAGATGCCGTTTTGCCGATTCCCCTTGGCAAAACGGCGTTTCCCTTTTATACTTTAATTATAATATGATGTTGGGGTCAAAATGTCTTTTGCGCCCTTTAGCGTGTCTGAGACTTGCACCGGATAAAGGAGATTTGTATGCGATACAGAAAGCTTGGAAAAACAGGATTGGAAGTAAGTGAGATCGGCCTTGGGGCAGAGTGGCTGGAGCGCCATGACTCCCGGGAAATAAAAGAAGTGATCGACACCTGCGAGGCGCAGGGAATCAATATTCTGGACTGCTGGATGTCCGAACCTAATGTACGCTCCAATATCGGAGCGGCTCTGAAAGGACGCCGGGAGAGATGGATTATACAGGGAAACATTATGGACAAGGACACAAAAGGGCAGACCGTGAAACGGGCTGCTGACAACAAATAAAGGCTGAATATCAAGCACCGGGAAAGTGCGAGATATTCAGCCTGTTTTGTTGTCCGGGGTTTCCAAAGGGGCTTGCCCCTTGGCACACGACTTTGCTTGCAAAGTGTAGTGTGTTATACGCTCTGTCGGCGTTGCCGTGAAAATGCCGTTGCCGCCGGGGAGGGCAAGGGCGTTTGAAGCGGCAGGAAAACAGGGTTGTGATTGCATGGCGTGGAGCCGCAAGCGCAGGACTGGTTTCATCAGCAGACAGGGCGTATATGAAAACTCCCGTCCCCCGTCCAACACTCCGATTTGTGGACAAAGTGTCCCGAAGATGTGGCCACACTCCCGGAAAAGCCATTGGATTTTCTTTCAAAATTGGAATGGGCGGGAAGCCATTTTAGGGCTTTCCCGCCTTGATTGCCTGTCAGCAAGGACAGGCGGGACTGTCAACGGCGGCGCATTTATGCGCCGTTCATCTTGCCGTTGACTGGCTCGACTGGCTTTGCTACCCTCCGGCAGATTGGAAGTTATCGGGTCAACATATCGACCGCTTCATCCACTGTGGCAACAAAAAACACATCTTTCCCTTTGTTGCTTTCATAGATAAAGTCTTTTAACGGCTTGCTTGTATAGTGAGAATAATCGCCATAAATTGCGATACGGCCATGATAGTTCACATACTTTTGTAAAATCTCTCCCGCAAGACCTTTGCTAAGAACAAAGAAATCATCCACAATAAGCTCTTTGTCAATAATAATATTCTGTGTTCCCATATCGTATTTCGCAGACATTAGTACATCTAAAGCAGATTGAGCGTCTGTAATGACAACAGTATCACTTTTAACGATTGCACAGATGATGCCATTCTTTTCGACTTTAGTAAATTCCATTTTTGACCTCCATATATTTTTGTTTGTTGTTCCTTATTTCCGTCCCCTCCGTGGGTTTGGGTTTTTCAGCAAGTCCGACTTTTCCGCAATCTTTTTCAACCACTTCTTTTCCTCTGCCGACAGCTTCTTAAAATTCAATTTGAGCCGTTTACAGATAAACGCCAAAGACGCTTTGTCCGGGTCGCTGTCCTCGCTGGCAGTTTCATCAACGACCTGTAAAAATCCTTTCAGCGGGTTGTCCTCCGGGACGCTAAAAAAGTCGTCCCTGTGGGCTTCCCGCAGGTCAAGGGCTATCGTGTTTATATCCTGCTGAATTATGTAGCGGCAAAAGCTATCATCGTCAATATGGGCGGCGATAAGCTGTCTTAACTGCGGGTCGCTCATGCCGGGGTCATGCTTTTTCATAATTTTTGCGCTCATAGCGTCCACAATGGCGTTTGCGCCCTGCACCTGCTTGACTGCTGTTCCATTCACATAGATTTCAAGGTCAGCCATAAGCCGGGGAAAATCCGGGTGCGCTGCCAGTTCGCACAAGAGAGAATTGTCAATCAATCCGCTTTTCAATAGCGCAATCATATCATCACTCAACCGCAGGTCTGCAAGATCGGCGTTTGGGTGATTTTTTGTTTCTGACAGCCCCAGCAGATAGTCGGCGGTCACACCGTAAAACTTCGCCAGCTTGATAAGGGCATAGTGGCTAATGTCCTTGAAGTCGTCCGCTTCATAGCTGCCCAGCGCAGACTTGGAGAGTTTGGTTTCCTCCGCAAGCTGTTCCAGCGTCAGCCCACGCTCCACACGCAGGTCTTTCAGGCGCTCTTGTATAGATAATTCCATGCTCCCCCTCCTCGTCTGCCCGATAAACCCAAATTGGTTACTTCATTTCTTTTTCAAATCTAAAGAAATAATTGTTTTCTTTTGGAATATTGCCAGCGGTTTCACTTGTTTGATGTGGGTCTTTGTGCTTAGGATTAAAAAACTCTACAATCTTGAACCCACAACGATTTACATAGAAATGAATATTGCGCTTATCGTAATATGGAGTATGCGTCTCCCAAATCCTTGTTTCAGGATGCAATTCTTCAATCGCTTGCCATATTCCAAACCCATTTCCAGCATTTTGTACATTCGATTTCACATACAAAAGATGAAGAGAATTATATCCTGTTTTATCATCAATAACGATGATTGTTCCGCCCACTCTTTCGCCATCAATTTCCGCAATATAGGCTTCGGAGCCTTTTGCGTTAAAAGATTCTTCTATATCCTCTGTTGGAAGAATTGTTTTTTCAAATTTTCCAAACTCTGATACATAAGAACTTTGAAACGCCTCTTGTATTTCGCTTATGAATGTTTCCTTTTCATCAACGGTAATAATTGGTCTTAAAAATATTTTACTCATACTTCCTTGTTCTCCTTAAATTATCATGATATATCTGCTTAATCAAAGATGTATGACTTTATTCTCTTCCACCCCAATCAAATAGTTTCATAGCTTATCACTCCAAGTTCCCAATTTGTTGTTCTGCCATTTCTATTCTACCACATTTCCGAGAGCGTGGAAATAGGCAGTTTTTCAAGCTGATTTCCGACTTTATGGATATACGGGACAAGCGTTCTTTTAGGTGTAGACTTATCTTAGTTCATCGATGAGCCGCACCTTGAAAACAGAATGACCGTCCAAAAGGAATATGACCGACAGGAGAAGCGACGCATAAAGCGCACCAATGCCGGGATACGCCGCAGAGATGGGGCAGCCGTAGAAATACGGCTTTTAGGATAAAGACTTTTGGGGAGAACGGCAAACGGAAACGGAGGAACGCATGAAAAATAGCCTATACAAAGACTTGCCGCCGTTGGAGCGCAGGACGGACGGTTCCCTCTACCGCATGAACCCGGCGCAGAGGAAACAGGCCAACGCCCTGATCCGGCGGGAGTGCTGCAACTGTGAAAACGGGGATTGTATCGCCCTTGACGACGGGGACAGCCGCACCTGCCCGCAGATGATTTCTTTCTCGGTCTGCTGCAAGTGGTTCCGCTGGTCGGTCTTGCCGCTTGTGGGGACGCTGGAAGCGGAGATTTACCGGGATAAGGATTTGAAACGCTGCGCGGTCTGCGGCGGCGTGTTCGTCCCGAAGTCCAACCGGGCGAAATACTGCCCCAACTGCGCCGCCAGAGTTCACAGGCGGCAGAAAACAGAAAGTGAACGGAAAAGGAGGTCAAGCGTGGACAGTTAGGGGCTTGAAAGTCCTTGATTTACAAGGCGTTCAGAGGACAGAACCGGGGGAAGCGGTATAAAGTACCGTCCTCCCCCGAAAACGCCTTTCTAACCGTCCACAAAGCACACTATGACAAGCACGATTTATATCCATCAGCCGGAAAAGGCGTCCAGCTTCACCCGGCTCCCCAATTTTCTCTTTGAAGCGCCCACATTCCAGCCCCTGTCCAATGAAGCAAAGCTGCTGTATGCCTTTATCCTGCGGCGGGCGGAGTTATCCCGGAAAAACGGGTGGGCGGACGAGTATGGGCGCATTTACCTGTACTATCCAATCTGCGAGGTGGTCGCCCTGCTCCACTGTGGGCGGCAGAAAGCAGTCAACACCCTGCGGGAGTTACAGTATGCGGAGTTGATTGATATTAAGAAGCAGGGCTGTGGAAAACCCAACTGCATTTATCCAAAATCCTATGAAGCGGTATCAAACGCCGACTTCAAGAAATCCGGTTTTGGAACGCCGGAGGTCTGAAAACCGTACTCATGGAGTACGATAATCAGCCCTCTTGAAGTACGGAAACCGGACGGAAGATAGAAATACAGAGATTAAAAAGATTGATTTATATCGATTCCATTCCAATCCTATCAGAGATAATTCCGGCGGGATTTTCCTGTGGAAAAGTCCCGGATAGGAAAGGAATGGGGAAAGGAGTTTATGGCACAACACGCAATCTTACGCGTTGAGAAGCATAAGGGCAACCCGGCAAGGCCGCTGGAAGCCCACCATGAACGGCAAAAGGAGCAGTACGCCAGCAATCCCGATATTGACACCAGCCGAAGCAAATATAACTTCCACATCGTCAAGCCGGAGGGACGCTACTACCACTTCATTCAGAGCCGCATTGAACAGGCAGGCTGCCGGACAAGGAAGGACAGCACCCGCTTTGTCGATACGCTCATCACCGCCAGCCCGGAGTTTTTCAAGGGAAAGTCCCCAAAGGCGATACAGGCGTTTTTCCAGCGGGCGGCGGACTTCCTCATTGGACGGGTAGGCCGGCAACCGGGCGAATTTGACGAAGTGGCAGGACGATTTTCACGCCTATATGGTGGAGAAGTACCCGGACTTGGAGCGTGGGGAGAGTGCCAGCAAGACAGGCCGGAAGCATATCCCCACCCGGCTTTTCAAACAGGCGGTCAGCCTCTCCAAACAGGCGAGGGCGATTGAAGCCACGCTGGACGGTATCAGCCCGCTGAACGCCGGAAAGAAGAAAGAGGAAGCCCTCTCTATGCTGAAAAAGTGGTTCCCGCAGATGGAGAACTTCTCCGGGCAGTTAAAGAAATACAAGGTCACGATCAATGACCTGCTGGAAGAAAAGAAAAAGCTGGAAGCGAGGGCCAAAGCCAGCGAAAGCGGCAAGATGAAAGACCGCATGGAACGGGCGAAGCTGGAAAGCGAACTGGACAATATGCAAAGGCTGGTTGACCGTATTCCGCCGGAGATGCTGGCGGAATTAAAGCGACAGCGGCACACAACAAAGGAAAGGTGATTGCGTATAAGCAGAATTTCACACCGCCGACGCGCGGCATTGTACCTTGAAAATTGAATATGGGAGGTTCTATGGAGCATATCAGATACAGGAAAGAAACAGAGGTCGTAACTTTTCAGGGAAAGGAAATCATGCTGGAAAATCTTTCCCCGGTGTTCACGCCGGAGCAGGAAGCGGCAAAACGCCGGGAGTTGGAGCAGCAGCTTTATGAGGTGTTCCGCAAGTATGCCGACAAGCGGCAGAGTGAGGAAGCCGGGGCATAAGATTTTCCGAAGCCATCGTTGATTTGCGGGGCTGCTGACGGTATAATAAAGGTGTCAGCAGCTCCGTTTCTTTTTTAAGAAAAGG
>NZ_KE992836.1:11314-14486 GCF_000466485.1 [Clostridium] symbiosum ATCC 14940
AGGTGTTCCGCAAGTATGCCGACAAGCGGCAGAGCGAGGAAGCCGGGGCATAAGATTTTCCGAAGCCACCGTTGATTTGCGGGGCTGCTGGCGGAATAATAAAAGTGTCAGCAGCTCCGTTTCTTTTTTAAGAAAAGGAGCGACAATATGAACAACAGAATAGACGCAATCTATGCAAGACAATCGGTAGACAAAAAGGACAGTATTTCCATTGAAAGCCAGATTTTACAGGCATGAACGGCTGCTATCTGTATCAAGGGCGGGATGTGAAGCCCAGCAAAAAGAACGACTTGAAAGACCAAATACTGGTGCTGGCTCCCCATGAGGGCATTGTCCCCTCCGACATCTGGCTGACCTGCCGCAAGAAGCTGATGAACAACATGAAAATCCAGTCTGCCCGAAAAGCCACCCACACATGGCTGGCGGGAAAAATCAAGTGCGGAAACTGCGGGTATGCCCTTATGAGCATTAACAATCCTGTGGGAAAGCAATATCTCCGCTGCACAAAACGGCTGGACAATAAAAGCTGTGCCGGGTGCGGGAAAATCATTACTTCGGAACTGGAAGCGGTTGTTTGTCAGCAGATGGTAAAGAAACTGGCAAGCTACAAGACGCTGACAGGCAGGAAGAAAGCGGCAAAAGCCAACCCGAAAATCGCCGCCCTGCAAGTGGAACTTCTCCATGTGGACAGCGAGATTGAAAAGCTGGTGGACAGCCTGACGGGCGCAAACAATGTCCTGCTCTCCTATGTGAATGTGAAGATAGCGGAACTGGACGGGCGCAAGCAGGAACTTGTGAAGCAGATAGCAGAACTGACGGTGGAAGCCATCAGCCCGGAACAGGTCAATCAGATTTCCGGTTACCTCGACACATGGGACAGCGTATCCTTTGACGACAAGCGGCGGGTGGTGGATTTGATGATTGCCACCGTAGCCGCCACAAGCGACAGCTTGAACATTACATGGAAAATCTGACGGGTGGAACCCCTCCCGTCAGATACCTACCCTGTGTAGTCCCTTGTAAACTGTACTTTCGTATGAGCTAAACTATTGTCCATTTTGGATCTCCTGTGCTTTTTATTTGTGGTTTGCAGACCTACATTTATTCTAGCACAGGAGTTACTTTAATCTAAAGAAATTCCCTCCCCCTGCATAGCAGGGGGTTTATTTTTTCTGTGATACAAAAAAGAGGTATCGCATCTGGACAGATTATGTCTCAGATACGATACCTCTTCTATACTTCTTTCATGCTGTCACAGTCCAGACAGCATAAACACGCTCCAGCATTCGGCTATTTTAATCACCTAACACATTGACAATCTTCTTAGGCGTACGGTAATTCCAGGTTGAAATCTTGATGCCGTCCCTTGCGTTGGATGCGTGGCATACCTGGCCGTTGCCGATATAGAGGGCCACGTGGTTGATAGTTCCGCTGCTGTTTGCGTAAAATACTAAATCGCCCGGTCTCATCTGTGAGGAATTGATCGACTTGCCACAGTTCGCCTGGGAACCGGAATGATGCGGTAAGCTGACACCAAAATTAGCCATAACAGCCATCGTGAATCCGGAACAGTCGGCTCCCCGCGTAAGGCTTGTACCGCCCCACACATATGGATTGCCAAGGAACTGGGTCGCATAATTTGCAATCTGGGTTCTCTTTGAGGAACCGGCTGCATTACCCGGTGTATTACCCACTCCGCCCTTATTGCCGCCGCTTCCGCCTTTGTTCCCGCTGCTGCCCTTGTTTCCGCCGGAGGAAGAAGCAGTTTCTACGATGGGGCTGAACTTGATCGCTTCATTCAGCGCATAACGCACGTCTACAAAATCAGTTGCCACATAGGCGCTGGTGGAGTCAAGCTCAATCTCTACCCAGCCGTCCATCTGCTTTAAGACGGCATAACGCTCACTATTTGAAATCTGGGTCCATATCGGTGATTCCGTACTCGGCTCCGTCCTTGCATTCAGGCGGTCTGTGGAGACAATTGCCATCAGTTCAGCCACATTAAGAGCCTCCTGCTTTGCAGCGTCGCCTGTCAGGATAAACTCGGATTTGACATAACCGGTAACAGGGCCTGATTTAATCTTATACCACTCTCCGTCTTCTGTCTTTTCAAGAATTTCTCCGGCCGATTTACTCGTCATCTTACCGATAATTTTGCCGTCTTCCTTCGGTTCTTCCCTGATATTCAGATAGTTGTTTACATTAGATATACCGAGGTTGTCATAAAGGTTCAATACCATGGTTCTCAAATCCAGCTTTCTCGCCTCATTGAGTGCATAGCGGATATCTACATAATCGGAAGAAATATAACCGTCGCTGATCTGGATCCATCCATCCTGCTGGCCGAGAATAGAGTACCTCTCATTCTTCAGGATCTGCTCCACAATCTGGCCGTCCGGAGTCGGTTCACTGCGGACATTCAGCTTGTCGGCTGTGATCACGGCCATTTCTTTCACCTGTTCAAACGCCTCCTCCTTGGCGGCTTCCCCGGTCAGAACAAACTCGGAACTGATATAACCGTTCAATCCGCCGGAGCTTATCTGATACCAGCCTTCCGTCGAATCATCTAAAATCTCGCAGGCGCTTCCTCCCAGCAGCTTGCCGATTACCTTTGCATCCTTGCTGGCGCTCTCACGCATATTCAGATATCCGGAAACCTGAACGAGTCCCAGATTATTATACGATTCCACGACGCTTTTCTTTTGGGCATCCGTCTCCGCCTGGGCCAGTTCCTCGGGTGACATCGTAGGCTCCGCATTCTCCGAATCCACACTCTCTGATTCCCCTGAGGCACCCTGGTCAGCGGCTTCTCCTGTATCTGTCTCATTCACCATCCTCGCCTTGGGTGAGCCTGCGAAAGTACCTCCCCTGGCCAGCTTCACAGCCACAACAACCAGAAGAATAACAATGATACCGCCTGCAGCATACATAAAATATTTCATCGGATCTTTTCCATTACGCTTATTACGGGCCTTATTTAGCCTGCTTTTATAATCATCTGATTTCTGCTCTGCCATTCATCTCTCTCCAAACCATTGAAATTATTACGTTTTTGTTACAAAACATACGATTCAGAAAGAATTATATCATATTTTGTCAGAAAATGCGACTATAAAAAACTTACAATTTATAAAAGGGGATTTAACTGAGGTTAGGAGGACGCGTCCGGAAC
>NZ_KE992836.1:14586-32508 GCF_000466485.1 [Clostridium] symbiosum ATCC 14940
TCTATGCAAGACAATCGGTAGACAAAAAGGACAGCATTTCCATTGAAAGCCAGATTGAGTTTTGCAAATACGAACTGAAAGGCGGTAACTGTAAAGAGTACAAGGACAAAGGGTATTCCGGGAAAAACACGGAGCGTCCACAATTCCAGCAGCTTATGCGGGACATTGAAAACGGGCTTATCCGAAAAGTAGTGGTTTACAAGCTGGACCGTATCAGCCGTTCCATTCTGGACTTTGCGAAGATGATGGACTTCTTCCAAAAATACGAAGTGGAATTTGTTTCCTCCACGGAGAAGTTTGACACCTCCACCCCGATGGGGCGGGCTATGCTGAACATCTGTATCGTGTTCGCCCAGCTTGAACGGGAAACGATACAGAAGCGGGGCAGGACGCATGGCATTCCCGCTGCCAGCGTGGTTTTAAGATGGGCGGCAAAACGCCCTACGGTTTTCGGACAGAGCCGTATGTCATGGACGGGATACGCACAAAGAAGCTGGTAATCGAGCCGACGGAAGCGGCCTTTGTGCGGCGGATGTACGAGATGTACGCCGACCCGCAGGTGTCCCTCCATGACATTACAAAGAAGCTGACTGCGGACGGTATGCGCACTTACCACGGCAGGCCGCTGTCAAGGGCGACCCTTGGCGTTATCCTACGCAACCCGATTTATGTAATGGCAGACCTCGACATATACGATTTTTACAAAAGCCAGGGGACGGACATCTACAACGACGCCGCTGACTTTGCGGGGACAAACGGCTGCTATTACTATCAGGGCAAGGGCAACACGGAGGATAAGCATAAGCATTTACAGGGGCAGACGCTGGTGCTTGCGCCCAGCGAGGGCTTTATCCCCTCTGAACTGTGGTTAAAATGCCGGAAGAAGCTGCTTGCCAGCCACACCTACCAACCGGCAAGGAAAGCCCGGAACACATGGATGGCGGGAAAAATCAAATGCGGGAAGTGCGGCTATGCGCTGATGTCGGCGCGCGCTAACGGTATCCTCTATCTGCGCTGTACCGTCCATGCGGACAGCAAGGCCTGCCCCGGCTACGGCTGCGTAAAGCTGCATGAACTGGAAGCGGTGGTATACGGGGCAATGGTCAAAAAGCTGAAAGACTTTAAGACGCTGACGGGCCGGAAAAAGGCGGCGAAAATCTCCCCGAAGCTGACAGCGAAGCGGCTGGAACTGGCACAGGTAGAAAGCGAGATTGAAAAGCTGCTGGACACGCTGGCAGGCGCAAGCCCGGTGCTGCTCTCCTATGCAAACAGCAGGATTGAGGAACTGGACGCAAAACGTCAGGCCATTTCCAAAGAGATAGCAAAACTCTCTGCGGACGCTGTACCAATGGAACAGATAGAGAGCATTTCCGGGTATCTGGACGACTGGGAGAATGTCAGCTTTGAGGACAAGCAGAAAGTCGTTGACGCACTGATAACCGTTATCCGGGCAACGAATGAAAAAGTAGAAATCGAGTGGAAAATCTGACGGGCTACTCCCGCCGCACACCATCCCTTTTGTGCTCTTGTCTATAATAGTGACATATCGGTTCCACCTGGCAGAAAGGACAGTACGTGCGCACCCGCTGTATGCCTCTGGTGAAAGCCGCCTTTGAAGATTTACTTTCCAGACTCGGCACAGACTATATCGACCTGGGCATGATCCATTTCGTGGATGAGGCCGCAGAGTTTGAGCGGATTATGTCAGGGGAATACATAGACTATGTCAGAGGACTTAAGAAAGACGGGGTAATCCGCCATATCGGCCTCAGCACCCACAATCCGGCTGTGGCAAAGATGGCGGCCCTGAGCGGTGAGATTGAGATGATTCTGTTCAGCATCAATCCTGCTTTTGATTTGCTTCCCCCAACCGAAGACATCAACCAGTATTTTGCCGATGAATACGATGAAGCACTGGGCGGCATTGCGCCGGAAAGGGAGGAGCTTTACCGCATCTGCGAACACCTTGAAGTTGGGATTACCGTCATGAAGGGGTATGCCGGCGGACGTTTATTCGATGCCCGCACCTCCCCCTTCGGCGTGGCACTCACGCCTGTCCAGTGCCTTCATTATGCGCTTACACGGCCCGCTGTCGCCAGTGTGATGGCCGGATATGATACGCCGGAGCATGTCCTCATGGCCGTTGCCTATGAAAACGCCTCCGCAGAAGAAAAGGACTATGCCAGCGTCCTGGCCCGGGCGCCGCATCATGCTTATTCCTCAGGCCAGTGCACCTACTGCGGCCACTGCGCTCCCTGTCCCGCCGGAATCGACATCGCCATGGTGAATAAGCTTTATGACCTGGCCTCCATGCACCGGGAGGTACCCGCCGCCGTGCGCGCCCATTACCGTCAGCTCAGCGCCAACGCCGCCGACTGTACTGAGTGCAGGGGCTGTGAAAGCCGCTGTCCCTTCCACGTTCCCGTGGTGGAACGGATGAAGCTGGCGGACAATCTACTGTAAACCGGACACGGCCCGCTGGAAACGGCGGGCCCGCTCCGCGCACAAATCACCCCCGTCAATTAAAACAGGGCGGTCTTTAATCCTGCTCTGTCTCTCTTCCCGGATCGCTCATCTTTATAATTTCAATCGCCATTTTCGCCACGGCATCCGGATGTTCCCAGGCATCATCCTCCCAAAGACTGTAGCTGGTATCACCGGCCGACCATGTGGCAAGGACTCCATGGACATCTGAATTTTCTGAGGTGACCCGGACCGTGATGTCCACCTTCGTTCCATCCTCCAGTTTTGTGAACCAGCTCTGTTTCCTGCTGTCATCAAACACATAGTAAATACCCGAAATATCACCTTCCTCCGATTTGGCTGCCCTCGCGACGGCATCTGATTTAGTAATCTCATCGTAAAACTGAATCTGCGCAGCCTTATCACCTATCATACTGTAGTCAGGATCACTATACCATTCTTTATTGGCCGGAAGCCAAAGTCTCAGTCCTGCCGCTTCAAAATCTTCCGAAGAACCGACATCCACAATTGGATTCGGGAGGGCGGACCAATCCTGCGCCCGGCTCTCTGTCACCGGTGTCTGCGTCTCCTCTTTTGCGGATTCCGCCGAATTGGCTGTCTCTTCACCAGTTAAAGATGCTGCTTCTTGCTTACTTACATTTTCCTCTGTTCTTGCCTCTGTCTCCGCTGCCCTTGCCGCTCCGGCCCCGCCTCCTGCATTCTTCTGTGCCCCGCCTCCTGCGCAGGCCGCCAGGGAACATATCAGCAGCACTGCCGCACATGGCGTTAAATATTTTTTGCGTTGTTTTTTCTTCTCTTTGATATCATTCTTTATTGTAATCATAATATTTCACCCTGCTTTCTCTCATTATTTTCCATTATATCTTCCGGAGACATCTGCCACAAGAGAATTTATCTTTACGTATCTTACGATTTTTTACATCCGAGGCTGTTCGCACAAAAAACGTTTCAATATATTGGAATAAATTTGGAAGGAAAATGTGATGATACTTTCCTGTAATCTTCACATACTAAATGTGGAGGTGATAATTATGAGTCCAAAGGAATTAGATTATATCGAGGATGCTCTGGGACATGAGAAATTTTTTAAAACTCAGTGTCAGGATGCAATCCAAAATCTTCAGGATCAGGAACTGAAAACCTGTGTTCAGCAGATCGCTGACAAGCATCAGCAGATTTTTGACAGTTTCTATCGTTTAACCTAATGATGAAAGGAGGGTTACAAAAATGGATGACAGATGTATAATGGAAAACCTGCTTCTGACCACCAAAGGCGTATGTGATCTGTATCTTCACGGTACGATCGAATCTTCGACCCAGGATGTGCGTCAGAGCTTTGATCAGGCCTTAAACAACAGTCTTTGCATGCAGGATGACATTTACAAAAAAATGTCTGCCAAAGGCTGGTATACGACAGAGCAGGCGGAGGCAATGAAAATTCAGAAGGTAAGAAACCAGTTCTCCGGTATTTCATAAATTCTGATTTAAACCGAAATCCTGATTTACAAAATCCCCTTCTGTTATTTTCCCGCTGACAGGCTGCCATCAGGAAAAAAACGGAAGGGGATTCTTTTATACTTTTATTCTTTTACCGGCTTCATCAGCCGCGGCCTGCGGGGTCAGCATCTGACATATGTGACGCCGCTACAGTCCATCAGTATTTTGGTCAGTTCCATCTTGTTGTACTCTTTCGGCAGAAAAACTCCCAGCTCCATTCTGTACTCCTGGTTTTCCGTCATCTCAAGCTCCAGACTGTCTACTTCCACCTTCTGTCCGAGCAGTTTTTCCTGAAGCTCTTCAATTCCCGGATGGTCTTTCATGATAATGACCAGTTTTTCATACCTGTGTTCTTTTTTAATCACAAACTGCCTGTGCAGAACGAACTGCATCAAGACAATGAGAACAGTAACGGCAATACCAATATAGTACATACCGGAACCCACCGCCATTCCCACCCCTGCCGTGGCCCAGATTCCGGCCGCCGTCGTAAGGCCGCTCACAGCGCGGTTCCTGATGAATATGATTCCGGCGCCAAGGAATCCGATGCCGCTGACGATCTGCGCAGCAACCCTGGAAGCATCATAGTTCTGAATATCAGAAAATCCATATTTTGACACAATCATGATCAGGGCAGCGCCCAAAGCAACAATTGCATGAGTACGGATCCCCGCCTCTTTATTTCTGTTTTCCCTCTCATATCCGATTACAATTCCACAGACTGCCGCTGTGAGAATGCGCAGAAAGAATTCCGCCGACAGGACTAGCTCCTGCTGTGTCATCTGCTATCCCTCCTGTTTCTGTCCGGCCGCTGACCGGGTGATTTTAATGTATCAAATGCTCATGCTCATAGTATACCATGAACTCTAGGTTCGTGGAGTACCTCACCAAGGGTTCAGGTATGACTCGCACTAGATTCGTGTAATACCTCATCAAGTGCTCATAGTATACCACAATCAGTCTGTGGATGGTATAGTTCTCTCCATTCCTTCACAGTATTTACGCTCCATCTGGTGTTTCGCTTTCCTCTCCTCCACGCTTTCGAAGATAATGGAAAAATCATAATCCTCCGGATACAGTTCGGATGCAGGGACGTGAAGTTTTATCCTTTTGTGGTTAATCCATATTTTCTTATCCTGCAGCTGAACCTGAAGCACGCCCTTTTCATTTGCGGTACGGCAGACAATTCCCGTCTTTTTGTCGGGATAAACCATAACACAGTCTCCCAGCCGGAATGCGTCTGCCTCCGTCTGATGATTCTTATGGATTTTTTCTTTTTGTATGACCGGCGCAGACCGGCGTTCAAGCTGTTCCGGAAGGGCGTCCATGATATCCGGACTGCCGTTCTCCCCATAAGCAGCCTGGCTGGCTCTGCGGAGCATATCCGCAGGCATGCCGAGACTCTTGGCAATATAGAAAGCGCAGCTCTCACCGGCCCGGCCTATCTCCAACCGGTATTTTGGCTTCAGCGTTTCTCTGTCAAAGGCCATTCTCGCGTTGCAGACTCCCTCCGCATTCTCCCCGTACTGCTTCACTTCCGGATAGTGGGTGGTAACAAGATACAGGCACCCGCTCTTTCTAAGCTCCTCTAAAATGGCAATCGCGATTCCCATTCCCTCGGCCGGATCGGTTCCGGATCCCAGCTCATCCATTACAACCAGGCTCTCCCGGTTCACCCGTCTCAGAATATCCAGAGCGTTCGTAATATGAGCGGAAAAGGTGGACAGGTTCTCAGTCATATTCTGACCGTCCCCAATGTCACAAAGTACCTGGCTGTTCATACAGATATCAGCTTCCCCGCAGGGTAGATGCAGACCGCACTGGGCCATCAGGCAGTAGAGTCCCACTGTCTTGATCGCTACCGTCTTGCCTCCCGTGTTTGGCCCCGTTATAATAATTCCTCTTGTCTTTTGGCCAATCTCGAAATCCAGAGGTACACAGGTTGTGGGATCTAAAAGCGGATGACGGCCATTCCTGATCCGTATTCTGCGCTCCAGGTTTATCTTCGGCAGCGTGCCGCAGACAGCAGCGCTCAGCTTTCCCTTGGCAAAGATAAAGTCCAGTTTTTCTATCACCCTGATATTTTCATAAAACAGTTCCTGCTGCTCCGCTATCAGCGCTGTCAGCGTATATAAAATGCGCCTGACTTCATTTTCTTCGTCCAGCTTTAAAAGCTGAAGCTCCTCGCCGTATTTCGCCACTGACACCGGTTCGACAAACAGTGTGGCTCCTGTAGACGATTTATCAATTACGGTTCCCGGTATTCTGAATTTATAATCTTTTTTTACAGGAATGCAGATGTGGCCGTTCCTGGAAGTAATGAATTGTTCGGATACAGCATCTTTATTCGCTTTCAGTACGGCTTCTGCCTTTGTCCGCATCTTTTCTTCCGTCCTGGCAATCTGTTCCCTGGTATCCTTTAAATATTTGCTGGCGTAATCCTGAACCTGGTTATTCCTGACTGATGCCGCCAGCTCTTCTTTTATATCCGTCATCGGATAGAGGTCCGCCTCATAAAACGGAAGGCCGGACTCCAGATGTTTTCCCCTTGACAGATAGTCTTTCAGCCTCTCTACCGCCGTCAGCGTTATTCCGATATACTCAAGCTGTTCAGCAGTCAGACATCCTTCCTTCTGAGCCGTATTCAGCAGTTCTTCCACCTGATCAAGCGTCACTAACGGGGGATTCCCGAATTTGTCCAGCATTTCCCTGGCCTCTGTCGTCTCGCGCAGAGCAACCTTTACGTCCGTTTCCCTCAGATACGGCTCCAAAGCCCTGATCTTCTCCTTACTTCTCTCTGTATAAGCGTACTCTTCCAACTGTTTTAAAATATGATTAAATTCTAATGTTTCAAATGTTCGGTTCAATTTGTTTTCCTCCTATAAGATAGAATCCCGCTCGCGGGATTCTCCGCCTGCGGCGGGTCGCTTCGGCGACATAATTCCCTACCTCCGCAGTGCGATCCTCCGCGAAGCGGTTTTTATTTAACAGGAGAGCTTTCCTGTTAAATAAAATAAGTCCATGACCGTATCTCCCCCACGTTCACAGACTTATTCCCAGGACCGGAGCTCCTCGCGGAGCATTTTTATATCACAGGACAACTTCCATATGAAATAAAAAAGGAGCGCACCGCTCCCCTCCAAATTAAACCTCAGGTTTGTGTATGAAGTGGTAAAAGCAGATTCTATCGGCCACAGACACGCCGATAAAAGGGCAGACTCCTGGCGTAACAGCCAGAAAACCCTACTCTTTATGCAACTATTTTGCTGCCTTTTCTGCAATTAACACACTTAACAAACACACACCTCACGATCATTTTTATTTTATCGTAATATATCATACTAAGATACGAAAGTCAAATAGAAAATATATACAGCAAAACCCGCAGGCTGTAAAACAAATTGACAAGTCTCCTGTAATCTTCTACACTGATAAATAAAGAATCAGGAGGTTACTTTCATGACACTACTTAAATCATACCTTGAATTTATAAAAGAACTAGAATTGTTAAAAAATATCACCCGCACTGCCTGGACTTCCGCAGGAAAGAAGGAAAGCACTGCCGAGCATTCCTGGCGTCTGGCTTTATTTACCGGAATCATCTCGCAAGAATTTCCGGAACTGGATGGGAAAAAGCTTCTGATGATGGCTCTGGTACATGATCTGGGCGAAATCTATGACGGCGATATTTCTGCCGCCCTGCTGCCGGATCCGGATGAGAAGTACAAATCAGAGGCCGGATCGGTCAGCAGACTGTTATCCCTTCTGGAGGAACCGGCCCGCAGCCGCATCGCTTCCCTCTGGCAGGAATATGAAGACGGCAGAACGGCAGAAGCAAAATTAGTTAAGGCACTGGATAAGGCGGAAACCATTATTCAGCATAATCAGGGCCAAAATCCAGACGATTTCGACTATGAATTCAATCTTTCTTACGGGAAGCAGTATTTTGAAACTAATCCGCTGCTTAAAGAAATGAAAAGAGAGATTGACAATGACACATTAAAGCATATTCAGCCGCTATGATGTTACTATTCACAGCTCCGCAAAATAGCGGCTGTGAATAGTAACACTATGAGCCATATTGCAAACCAGGAAGGATTTTGCCATGAAGCATATGAAAATCACAAATCCCCGAATCCGCTATCTCACCATGTTCCTCTTCCTTCTGCTCACCGAGCTGTTCATCGGGATTTTTGTGCATGATCGTTTTATACGCCCCTATGCCGGAGATGTCCTCGTTGTCATTTTAATCTATACCTTTCTCAGAGCTCTGTTTCCTCACGGGGTTAAAAACCTTATCTGGTATGTGCTGCTCTTTGCCGTCAGCGTTGAAATTCTTCAATATTTCCATATCGGCAGGCTGCTTGGGCTGGAGCATAACCGGGCTGCAATGATCATTCTTGGTTCCACCTTTGATGTCAAAGATATCCTGTGTTACGCCGCCGGCTGTCTTATCATCCTGGTATGGGAGCAGCCGGGCCGGAGAAAGCTGTGACAGGGTAATAAAAGCTTTTGAATCACAGTATGTATTCATACAGCAGAAATTCCGTCAATCCCGTATCCTCATAAAATAATTTTACGGTGCCGCAGTACTCAAATCCCCTGGACAAATAGAACCTTTGGGCCGATACGTTAGCCGCAAGCACATCCAGGCGGATCGCCTTCTGCCTGCCAATGCAGGCCCGTCTTATCACCTCATTTACCATCTCTCCGGCCAGCCCTTTTCCCTGGTGTTCCGGCAGGACTCCGAGCGCATGGATGACAGTTACCTCTTGTGGACCTGCACCGGTTTTCCATTCTATCGTCTCATACCCATCGGCACACTCATGATTAGCCACCATTGCTCCGGTAATCACACCGTCCAAAATGCCGATCAGCAGTTCCTGCCGTTCAATGGCTCCCTTTAAAAATTTCTCATCCGGATAGATTCCCTTTTTCCAGCCCGGCTTTGATTCGGCATTCTGCATCCCATCAATCACCGCGTCATAAAATGACACTACTTTCTCAAACTCTTCCTCTTTTGCCGTCCTTATTTCTAACACTTTTCCCTCCCGTCTTCTTTCCGTCATCCTGCGTCAGACGAAAAAACTCTATAAAATTTCCTTTTATGGCTGTTCCGGTAACACCTTTTATCCTTTTATCATTATATCACGGATTTACGGCAGCAGAAACGATTATCCAGACGGAAATGATACGGCAGGGCAAGTCCCTGGCAGAGGCAGAAAGGCGGTCAAAGGCGGATCCTGACATACCTGATTGCATTTTATCTCCCGGCAAATTATAATAATGTCAGGTTCCGTTGACAAGCAGGAGGATTAAATCATGAAAAACCGCAGCTTCGAATATGTCTATACCGTCTTCCAGGAGGGCAGCTTTTCAAAGGCGGCCGCAAAACTCTATATCTCGCAGCCGGCTTTGAGCGCCGCTATCAAAAAAGTCGAGACAGAGCTTTACGGCGTACCGCTTTTTAACCGCGGCGTTAACCCGGTTACTCTCACCCCTGCGGGCGAATTCTACATAAAAGCCGGCCTGGAAATTTCTGAAATCGAGGATCGGATTGATGCATACTTTGCCTCTGCCGCCGGAGTCAGGGGAGGCACGCTTAATATTGGAAGCTCCTCCTACTTCTGCACCTACGTCCTTCCCGGCATTATAAAACGGTATCACGAACACAATCCCGGCTGTACGCTCAACCTGATAGAAACCGTTGTCACGGACATGGAAGAAAAGCTAAAGTCGGGGGAGCTTGATCTGGTTATGGATGTGGAGACCATGGACAGCCAGGTATTTGAATCCATTCCTCTCGGACGGGAATATATCCTCCTGGCCGTGCCTTCCCATTTTGATGTAAATGAGCGCCTGGCCGCTTACCGCCTCACCGGCTCCCAGATTAAGGATCTCAGTTTCCTCAGTGAAGAGATTCCCGCCGTCGATCTTTCGCTCCTGAAGGAAGAGCCTTTCCTGCTGCTGAAAAAGCAGCATGATCTGTACAGGAGGGCTATGGAGCTCTGCCGCCGGGCAGGCTTTGAGCCAAATGCCTGCCTGTATCTGGATCAGATGCTGACTGCTTACAATATAGCAAAAAACGGCCAGGGTATCACTTTTTTCAGAAATACTCTGCTTAAAGCCACTGAAGCAAGTGATAAACTGGCCTATTATAAATTGGGGGACGAGATGGCATCCCGTGAAATCCTGATCTCTTATAAAAAGCATCCTGCACCGTCACCGCTGTCAGACGATTTCATCAAATATATGATGCTTCACCCGGAGGGATAAGCGTCAGAACGCCTTAACCATCCCACCATCCACCAGAACGGTCTGTCCCGTAATATAAGTGTTGGAAGGCGCCAGCAAAAAGGCAGCCAGTTTGCCGTACTCTTCCGGCTTCCCATAGCGGCCCAGCGGGATACCCGCAAATGCCGACTGCCGTATCTCCTCCACTGTTTTACCCGCCTTCTCTGCGCGGACCTGATCCATCTGATCAATCCTGGCTGTGCCGATTCTTCCCGGCCCTATGACATTTACCAGAATCCCATCTTTGCCCAGCTCCTGGGAGAGGGTTTTCGACAGTCCCACTACCCCCATGCGGAAGGTATTGGAGAGGATCAGGTTGTCAAGCACCGCTTTCACAGAGGAGGAGGTGGAGTTCAGGATTCTTCCGCCTCCGCCGGCCCGCATAATCGGCAGGCACTCCCGTATCAGACGGATGTAGGACAGGAGGCATAGCTCAAACGCTTTCTGCCAGTCCTCATCGCAAAATTGATCGAATGTTCCCGGCGACGGGCCTCCCGTGTTATTCATCAAGGCATAAACCGGGCCAAGTTTTTCAGTCGTGGTCTTCACCAGCCTTTTAATATCCTCCGCCTTTGTGATATCTCCGGCCTCATATTCCGGCCTGTTACCTGTCTTTTCTTCGATTTCGGCCTGCGCCTCCTTAAGCTGTTCCTCAAACGGGGAAAACAGCATAACCCGGGCGCCCTCTCTGCACAGCTCCATGGCAATTGCCTTTCCAAGCCCTGAACTGGACGCGCTGACAATCGCCGTCTTATCTTTTAATCCCAGTTCCATATTACCCCCTCCTTTTCTTCATATCCACAACAGGATTTATAAGCGGTTCCATCATAAAACCGTCAGGCCCGCTGATGCGGCATTCCGCCGTATCGCCGTCCTCGATATGGACAGCCCTCGGTGTTCCGGTTGATAGAATATCTCCCGCCTTCCATCCCTGCAGCCGTGAAACCAGGGAGACGAGACGGGCCGGTTTGTGTGTCATATTACTTACATCATTCCCGGCATGAACCCTGCCGTTATGTACCGTCTGAACATTCAGCTTCAGCACGTCCGGAACCTCGTCCGGCGTGACGAGCTGGGGACCGAAGCTGAAAAAAGTGTCGAAACCTTTTGCAATAGTGAGAAAACGCGGGTTCTGGCGGAGGATAGATTCTTCCGTCATATCCAGAATAGCCGTATAGCCCGCAATGTATTTTTCCCAGTCCTCCTCATCAATACACTTGCAGTCCTTTCCGAGGATTATTCCAAGCTCAGCCTCGGCGGTTGTCTTCTTTGCCTCCTCCAACTCCGGAATCCGTATCTCATCCATCGGCCCTATAATACAGGATGCCGGTTTATAGAAGCTTCCGGGAAATCCAACCGGGGCACTCTCCCCCAAATCCCCTGCGTGATCCACATAGTTTAATCCGATGCCGAAGATGCGCTGAGGTGTTCTGTAGAGCGGACCATATACGGCTTCTTCTGCCAAAATCACGCCGGGCATCTCCTCCAGCTCTTCTTTCCCCCCATTGTTATACCACGCGGTCAGCAGGGGAATTTCCTCCTTCAGGATTAAATCAAACATCTTTGTTTTCCATGATGTTCCTTTTGCTTTGTTAACCGCACGGATGGGACATACTCCCTTTTGCGTAACGATTGCGGCCGTCTCTGTGCCGCCGTTTTTAATGGTTGCAAGTCTCATAGCATTTCCTCCTTTACCCCTACGATAACATCTGAGTCCTGATTCTGTCTAAGACCTTAATTTGTATAGAAGTATAAATATTTTCTTATACGGTCCGTTTTTATACTCATTTGCTTATGCCTGCATATACTTTTATCTATTGGATTTTTGTGGAGTACAGCCGATATAATAGAGGCAGGACAAAAAAACCGGATTTATCAAAAACCGGCAGACGGGAAAGGAGTTTTTAATTATGAATATGAATGAAATGATTGCAAAACGCATGGAACGGCTGGCCCCTTCAGGCATACGTAAAATGAATGAAAAGGCCCTTGAGATGGAACGGGCCGGAGAACCGGTCCTCCATTTTGAAATCGGACGCCCTGATTTCGACACGCCGGAGTACATTAAGAAGGCCTGTATCGACAGCATCACTGCGGGGGATGTCTTCTATACCTCCAATTTCGGTATCCTGCCGCTCCGGGAGGCCATTGCCAATAAGCTGAGAACCCAGAACAAAATCGACTGTAAGGCATCTGAGATCATTGTCAGTGTCGGACTGACCGAGGCTGTTTACGATGTGCTGTGCAGCATCCTGGATGAGGGGGATGAAATCCTTGTCCCGGATCCCGTATGGATCAACTACATGAATGTGCCGAAGCTTTTAGGGGCTGTTCCCGTATCCTACCATCTCCGCGAAGAAAACGATTACCAAATCGATCTGGATGAGATAAAGAACAGCATTACGGATAAGACAAAGGCCATGGTTATTATCACCCCGAACAACCCCACCGGCGGGGTCCTCTCTGAAAGCGTACTGACAGAGCTTGCCCGGCTCGCTGTGGAGAATGATATTCTGGTGCTTGCCGACGAAGTATATGAGAGGCTGATTTATGACGGTGAAAAGCATATAAGCATTGCATCCTTACCAGGCATGAAGGAACGCACCGTCACGCTCAACGGTTTCTCAAAAGCATATTCCATGACGGGCTGGAGGCTGGGTTACGCCGCCGCGCCGGAAAGCCTGATTGCTGTCCTTAATAAAATCCACCAGCACAATACGACCTGTGCCACTTCTTTCGTCCAGCAGGCCGCTGTCGCCGCCCTTCGCGATGAAAAAGATGAAGTAAACGGGATGGTCCGCGAATATCAGAGACGCCGCGATTATGCCGTGGGTGCCATTAACCGGATTAAGGGCATAAGCTGCCTCTGCCCCAAAGGTGCCTTTTATATCTTTATCAACATAAAAAAGCTGGGAAGGCCGTCCGCTGAGGTGGCAGAATATCTGTTAAATGAGGCAAAGCTCGCATTTGTCCCCGGTGATGTCTTTGGTCCGGAGGGCGAAGGTTATCTTCGCATGTCCTTCGCAAACAGCTATGAAAATATTGTGGAGGGGTGCGGGAGGTTAAAAAGAGCGGTGGAAAAGCTGTCTTCAGACAGTACCTATCCCTCGTCCAAACAGTAAAATGTAAATTCCCCCTCCGCCAGTATTCTCTCATTGCCCGTCTCCCTGACAACGGAACGGCAGACGCAGAGTCTCCTGCCCCTGTTTATCACGGCCGCCTCCGCAGTCAGTTCCTCAGCCCGGTTCGTCCCCTTCAGGAACCGGAAGGAACTGTTCACCGTAACATGGCGGCGGCCGTCGTTTCTCGTCAGCAGGCCGGCGGCTATCTCCGCCATAATGAACATAAGGCCTCCGTGAACGCTCTCCATCGCATTCAGAGAGACGGGGGTGACGGCTGCGGTGACACGGGCCTGATCCTTTGTAAGCATTGCAGCTTTAATATTGTTGTGAATCATAAAGTGATTTGTCTCATTCGTCTGTTTCAGCTGTTCTTCGTAATTCATTCCTTCAAATCCTTTCCCATTATTATGTATTCATCATACATGATTTACGGGAGTTCTTCCAGCTTTTTATAAAGCACTTTTCCGGCATCATTTTTCGGTATTTCCCCGACTGTGATAACCTCAAATACACGGCGGCTCAGCTTTGTCGCCTTCTCCAGAAAGAGCGCCGTCTCCTCCGGCTTTGGCAATGCACAATGCCCCGGCGAACCCATACTCTCCTTCGGCATAGCCATGAAAATTTTCATCCCTTCATCATTGCCGGTACAGGCAAAATCACAGCCCCCAAAATGATGTTTCAAAAGGCGCTCGGTTCCGTCCAGGCTGATCCGGTTCCCGAACAGCTTGAGAAACCTTTTTTTCCTCCCTTCTATATAATAAAAACCCGCCTCATCACGTCTTGCCATGTCTCCGGTGAAAAGGATCCCTCTGCATTCATCTCCCTTTGACAAGTCGCTCCGTTTTTTTGCATAGCCCAGCATAACATTCTTTCCTTCATAGACAAGTTCGCCGGTCGTTCCCGCCTCTTTTATCTCTCTGCCGTCCTCCCCTGTCAGGCGGAATTTCCCTCCGGGGATTGCGATTCCCATACTCCCGCACCGGTTCAGAGCTTCGCCGGCCGGAAGGTAGCCCATCCTTGCAGTGGCCTCCGTCTGCCCGTACATGACAATAAAATGTTTCCCATGTCCGGCTGCATATTCGGCAAATTCACGGTGAAGGGATACGGAAAGCTTTCCTCCCGCCTGTGTCATTGTTTTCAAATTCGGCAGTTCCATCTCCATAAACTTTAATTTTTTAAGCATCTCATATGTATAGGGAACACCTGCAAGGGAAGTGGCCTTTTCTGCCGACGCAAACTCCCAGAATCCCCGGTCAAACACTGTCTTTTCCGTCAAAAGCACGGCGGCCCCCGCCAGCGCATGGCTGTTGATGACGGACAGGCCGTATGTATAATTCATCGGAAGCGTTGTGACGGGGCGTTCCGACCGGGTAAGCTCCAGATAGCTGGCGATGGAAGCCGCATTCGAACTCAGGTTTTTATAGCTGAGCCTGACAAGCTTCGGACTTCCGGTGCTTCCCGATGTCGTCAGCAGGAGGGCCAGCTCTTCATAAAGCTTTACCTCCCGGCTGCTCTCTGAACACGGCCGGCAGCTCAGGCAGATATAGCCCCATTCGTGCCAGACGGGCGGCATGCCGGCGAAATAATCCGGATTGGCGCTATATACTTCTTCCGGCAGCGCCAGGTATTTGGGCCTGTATTCTTCCATCAGCTCACCGAGCATCTCCCTCCTGGCCTTGTCCTCCATGATTTGGCGGTTCAGAAGCAGGGGCACAACGCGGTTTCTCAGGGCCGCAAAACAGGTAAAAACTGAGCCGATGCTGTTCCCGCATAAAATAAACAGGAGGCTCCGGCTTTTCATCCTCCCCGCCGTCCTTCGGCTGAACTCATCGAGATCCGCGTATGTGGCAATGGCTCCCCTATCGTCCAGGAGCATTGTCCTTTCTTTTAGTTCCGGCCTTTCTTCATAAAATGTGCCGAGCATCTTCTCATCTCCTTACGAAATGTAACTACGATATTTCTCTTGACAGCCGTTCGATCAGATCCATTCCGTCCCATGTCGGTTCAAAGGTCATGGCCTGCCCCAGAGGGACAATCCGGTCTATGCCCCTAAGCCTTGAATCTCTCACAAAGCGCCGCAGTTTTTGTATGTCGTACCCATAGCAGGTCATAGTCTGAATCTTTTTATTTACGGCCGGTATTAATTCCTCCAGTTCTTTTATCCCGTATTCATAAAAGGTTCCAAAGCTGCCCTTCCGTTTTGCCAGCTCCTTTGTCTTTTGTACCGGCACCACCCAGAGCCGGTTGCCGTACCGGACTGCTTCGCAGAGCGAAGTATCATTAAGAGCGGCTTCACAGAGCGCCTGAAACTTCCGGTATGCCCTGGATGGTGTGAGTTGGTATGCTGCGGCTGCCTGTTCCACGGCTGCCCACCAGCGCTTTCTGACTCCTTCCTTTTCCGCCCATTGTCCGCCCTCATCATGCCAGATCACGGAGGACGGGCTGGAGCAGGCGTTTTGATCCACACTGTAAGTATCCATATAAAAACGGTGTGCCAGAGCCTGCAGTTCGTCCTCTTCCAATTCCGATACCCGGTCCGTGTTAAGAAGAAGCAGGGAACTGCGGTCCGGAAAGATGATATCATAAGCATCCGCGCGAAGCGGAATCTGCCGCACTTCGTCCACAGTCCTGTCACCGCCCCAGATCACCCTCACATCGCAGAGAGAGGAATAATACGCCGTCTGTTCCCGGCTGCTGCTGCCGTAGGATACAAAGCGGACCATGTCATAAATTCCCCCCTGGGAAAGCCCGGCCAAGCTGCTTTTCTTTTCTTCCGAAAGCATCTGACCGATCAGTTCTTTCAGACGCATTCCCTGTCCGGCTGTTCTGGATGAAATACGGATGATGTTGGAATTACCGGCCAGCAGGCCAATCGCCATGGACCAGGCGAACATCGCCGGAATATTAGACGGAGCGATGTGAAAGACAAGACCTCTCCCCAGCCGGAAGTCATTCCCTGTATACTGATTCCTGTACCGTTCAAGATTTGCCCTCCGGCACCAGAATCCAAAAGCACGTATTTCCTCATCACTTCTGAGTAAGTCATCGCTTTTAATCCGCTCTGAAAGAGCGGAAAGAAAATCCATCACCGGTTCGGAAAATGGAATTTCCGTCCGCGTCCCGCTTTTGCCGTCAATTTTCATATGTATCGCTGCACCCCCTGATTTCTGCTCCGTCTGCCCGTCCGGTCACTTTAAAGTATTTTCCTTTTCTCTTACAGGGACAATCATCAATCCCAAGGATAATTCCCTCATCCTCCGTCAGCAGGGAATGCCCCGGATAAGACTGGGCAGCCGGGGAAATTACCTGTAATAACCCCTTTTCCCCGATATCACAGACTGAAAAATCCAGGCTTCTGCGCATGATTACCTCCGAATAGCTGGCGGCATGCAGATGCCCGCATTCACATTCCATATAGATGCTGCCGGTCTGTTCCGCCATACCGTAATAATTATGTACTCTGCCGATTCCAGTCTGCCGTTTTAACGCTTCCTTAAATTCCTGTTCCGTCACAGCTTCATTTTTTAGTTTTTTCCAGCCTCCCCCATGGATCAGACAGCCGTTTTCAATCTCGAGCCTCATTTTTCCCCGATACAAAGCCTGGTAAAAATACTTCCATATCATAAAGGTAAAACCGAAAAGAAGAACCGGTTCTCCCCGATGGCGCTCAAGAAATTCCTGTATTCCGTCCAGATTCAGGCTCATATCACTGTTTAAAGCGTAGAAACGCTCGGTGCCGAAAATAGAAAATCCTAAAATCCCTGCTCCCCTGGCAGAAAAAAGCTCCCTGTTCTTCAGGACTTCAGGGGAATCGACAATAAGAAGCGGAAACCTCCCCCTGCCGATAAAATCGCCGGCAACCGCGGAAAGTGTTTTCTGCTGATCCGCCGCCGTATTTTTGTCCAGGACAATCTCGGAACGCATCTGTCCTGTTGTACCCGAGGATTGGACTGTCTTGAATATCTCCAGAGCCGGAACGCTTTTAAGACCTCCTCCTTTGAAAAGGGAGACAGGGATCATCGGAATCTGTTCCAGCTTTTCGATTTTTCCTGCCTTCTCCCGGCTGTAGCCTAATATTTTTAAAACCCGGCCGTATTCCGGACAGCATTCCCTGTGTTTCTCCGTCAGAAGACTGAGATACGGTAAAAGCAGCCGCTCTTTTTCAGACTGTGGCACCCCAAAAGGAGGCATGCCGAGTATTGCCTGATATTTCATACGCTTCCCGTTTCCCGGCCGTCCTCAAACAAAACGCCGTATCCGGAGAGTACCTCTTTGCCTTTTTCGTATGATGTCAGATTCAGCATATCCGAAGTGTCCAGCCTGATTTCAAAAGCTTCCTCCAGCTCCGCTACCAGATCCATATGGCCGATTGAATCCCAGAGGTCAAAACCTCTGTATTTTAATTCCTTTAGTTCCTCCTCTTTTTTTCTGAATACACCCATGAAAATTTTATTGTATTTTTCTAGATTCGTCATTTTTTATTCCTCCTGTTTTATACCGGTAGTGTCAAGTTTCACTACCTGTT
>NZ_KE992837.1 GCF_000466485.1 [Clostridium] symbiosum ATCC 14940
ACACCGGACATGGTCCGTTCCGGATGCGTCCTCCGGGCCTCAGTTAAATCTCCAATCTATTGCACTGTTAACGAAAAGACATTGGGCCGTGAATAGTAACATTAGAATCCGCCTAAAGCGGGCTGCGGCTGATAGTCTGATGAATTAAGGTAACTGTTCATGCTGTCTGAACTGTTACGAATGAGGTGAAAAACATGAATATATCGGTTTTAAATGAAAATACAGCGGGAAAAAGAGGCTTTCTCGCAGAACACGGTCTGTCACTGTTGATCGAACACGAAGGAAAGCGCTGGCTGTTTGATACCGGGCAGACGGACGTATTCATGAAAAATGCGGCACTGCTGGGGGAGCGGCTCATGGGGCTTAATGGGATTATTTTGAGCCACGGCCATTTCGACCATTGCGGGGGCCTCAAATTTCTGGCGGAAGAATATCGGAAGGCAGGGATAGATATGCCTCCCGTCTATGTCAGGGAGACAGCCTTCTTGGGTAAGACGGCAATCAACAGCGATCGCCGGACTTACCGCATCATAGGCATTCCCTGGAAAAGGGAACTGATTGAAAGCTCGATCAGGCTGACTGAAAGAAAGCAGGAGATTGCCCCGGGAGTATGGGTCCTTGGCGACATCCCATATACGCCGGGTCTGGAAAAGAGGCCGGAACAGTTTTTCATTGAGGACGGACCGGAAAAAAGGCCGGACTACATGAACGATGAACAGATGCTTCTCTTTGAAACAGGGAAAGGGCTCTGCCTGTTTGCCGGCTGCTGCCACCCAGGGATTCTGAATTGTCTGGAATACGTGTCACAGGCATTTCCCGGCCAAAAGCTGCACAGCGTCTTTGCCGGAATGCACTTAACCGGCGCATCTGTGCAGCGGATTACAGAGACCGCCGGGGAGCTTGAAAAACGTAAATTTGATATTCTCATGCCGGTCCACTGTACAGGCATTGAGGCCATCGGCAGAATGAAGACAATGTTTGGCGAACGCTGCCGTCTGGTGGAGACAGGAATGACGCTGGAGCTTTAACCGCCCAGCGTCACATCTTGTCTGGAGTACCAGGAAATCGCTTCCTCCACATGGCGCGGTGAAAAATCCGGCCAGTAATCATCCACAACATAGAAGTCGGAATATACCGACTGGACAGGAAGAAAACCGGACAAACGCCGTCTGCCTCCCCACCGGATTACGAGATCCACGCGGGAAACATCGGCAGTTCCGAGTTTTGGGCCAATCATCCCGTTCTTTAATCCCAAATCCCATTCCCAGCTGTAATTGACAAGAAAATTAATTTTCATTCCGCCTTTTCCGAAATCCCGTCTCGTGGTGTAAGGCAGGAGTTCCTTAGGAAACATCGCGGAATCCGTATTGCCGACCACCAGAAGACTTGCGTTTTCCTCCGAAAGTACCTTTACGGCGGCAACGCATGCTTTTGTAAAGGCCAGGCGCTGTACGGAAGGACGTTTCGTATTATCGGCCGTAAATCCGTAAAAAGACATTTCCTTTATTCCCAGCTTCTGGCAGGTGTGGAATAAAGACATGCCGGGTGAAATGCCGCGCTCATATCCATCTTCTTTATTCAGGCCCTTTTGAAGCGCCCATCTTCTGTTTCCATCGGGGATAATCCCCACATGCTCCGGTATTCTCAATTTGATGTCCTCCGCAGTTATTTATTTGATTGGATTATTACCGGAATTGGTAAGATTATACAGGAAAAAGACGATCATAAAAGGCAGAGGGCGGTACGCCGGTAAGCGTCCGCACTCTGCCTGCATTGAAGACGGCAGCCTGGGCCCGTTCGGGCCGGTTAGCTGCGGTATTTAATAAACAAACCGGTTTATGTCGCGGTTTGCACCGAGAATAATCAGTTCATCGTTTGCTTTAAAGGTATAATCAGCGCCCGGCAGGGGATGAAGGGTGTCATTGTATTTAACCGCTAAAATTGAAATGTTATATTTTTTGCGGATATTCATTTCAATAATACTTCTTCCGATCCAGCCTTCGGGGACTGGTATTTCATATATGGAATGTTCAGGAGTCAGTTCGATGTAGTCGAAAATATTATCGGAGCTGTAGCGGACGGCTGACCGGATTGCCATCTCTTTTTCAGGGTAAACCACCTGATCGGCGCCGTTTCTCAGAAGAAATTTGGCATGGATGTCACGGCTTGCCCGGGAGAGAACAAATTTTGCCCCCAAATCCTTAAGAAGAGAGGTGATTTCCAGAGAACTTTGAAAATTATCTCCGATCGCCACTACACAGACATCGAAGTTGCGGATCCCAAGGGAATTCATATACTGTTCATTGGCACAGTCGCCAATCTGTGCACTGGTAACGTACGGAAGGACGGCGTTGATCCTGTCTTCCGAAGTGTCGATAGCCATAACCTCGTGACCCAGTTCATGGAGCTTCATTGCCATTGTGGAGCCGAAACGGCCAAGACCGATGATTAATACAGTTTTCATTAATATATCCTCCAGATATCATGATAATCAGCCGACGGTGATGCGTTCCTGAGGAAGCAGCACCGGAAGCTTCTTTCGGTTTGTCAGTGCGTAAAGCATGGTCAGGCCGCCTACACGGCCGAAATACATTAATAATATTAATATAATTTTTGAAAAAGTGCTTAAATCCCCGGTGATCCCCAGGGAAAGTCCGACGGTTGCCACGGCCGAGGAGGTTTCAAAAGCGGCCTCCATCAGATTCACGTCATCCAGCCAGGTAATGAGGAACGTGGCCGTCAGCATCAGTGAGATGTAAAGGGCCAGTATGGCAATAGCATTTCGCAGGATATCATAAGGTATCCTTCTCTTATAGCACTGGATGCTTTCCTGGTTCTGGAACGCAGAACGCAGACAAAGAATTGCCAGTGCAAACGTCGTGGTTTTGATTCCGCCTGCCGTAGAGCCCGGGGAACCGCCGATAATCATGAGTATGACCACGAGCAGCTGGGCCGCCTCCGAAAGCTGATTCAAATCCACGCTGTTAAAGCCTGCCGTTCGGGTGGTGACGGACTGAAACAGGGAAGCCATAAATCGTTCCTGCAGCGAGAGTCCATCCCAGCAGTCCCTGGAAAACTCAAACAGAAACAGGAACAGGGCCGGAAACATAATCAGGCAGAAGGTCGTGGTGAGGACGATCTTTGTCTGCAGATGATAATATTTATGCTGAAGTTTATGGGTTTTAACGTCGTCCCAGACGAAGAAACCGATACCTCCGATTATAATTAAGAGCATGATCGGAATATTGATAAGAGGGTTTCCGGTGTAGCTGGTGATGGAAGTCGTAGGACCGCTGGTGCCTCCCATCAAATCAAATCCGGCATTGCAGAATGCCGAGATGGAATGGAATACGGAAAACCAGATCCCTTTAATAAGGCCCATCTGCGGACAAAACTGAAACGCCATGATGACCGCTCCTGCGGCCTCAAAAAAAATGGTTCCCTTTACGATAAAACTCGTCATGCGGACAATTCCGCCTACCTGAGGCGCCGAGATGGATTCCTGCATTACGTAACGCTGTTTTAAGCCGATCTTTTTACCGGACAGGATTGTGATGGCAATGGCAAGCGTCACCACGCCCATGCCTCCAATCTGAATCAGTATGATTATCACCGCCTGCCCGAATACGGACCAGTAGGTGTACGTGTCATGGACGATCAGGCCTGTTACACAGGTGGCTGAGGTTGCCGTGAACACAGCGTCGATAAATGGAGTCGCTTCACCGGTCTTCGATGCAAAAGGAAGGGTCAGAAGAACGGCTCCCGTGATAATAATGAGGAAAAAACCGCCAAGGATTATCTTGGCCGGAGTCAGCGACCACACTTGCTTTCCAATCATATTATTGTATTAGCTCCTGAATTTGATATTATTTATTATTGCCTATTGATTATATAAAGAACCGCCGTGGATGTCAACGTAAGAAAATGTAATGATTCAACCATAAACAGGAAACTTTATGGACAAGAGGCATTTGAAATGATATAATTTCCTTACTTCTAAAAATCAGATATGCAAGTTCTGCCGCAATTCAGTATCTTTTTTTGTATGACAGGCCGTCCGTCCGGCCCCGTCTTCGTTTCGCGTAATCCCTGTGTTACTGTCTGCTGTATTGGAAAATAAGGGTTGACATTTTAAGTCAGTTATACTATTATAAGAACATGAAGAGAACGTTTGTTCGCATTGAAAATCGTTGGAGGATGAGATGAACAGAGATGATAAGATGAAGGCATTGGATGCCGCGCTGACACAGATAGAAAAAGCTTATGGAAAGGGCTCCGTGATGAAGCTCGGAGATTCCGGGGCCAACATGAATATAGAGACGGTGCCGACCGGCTCCCTGAGCCTTGATATTGCGCTGGGACTGGGCGGGGTGCCGAAGGGGAGAATTGTCGAGGTTTACGGACCGGAATCAAGTGGTAAGACGACGGTCGCCCTCCACATGGTGGCGGAAGTGCAGAAGAGAGGCGGAATTGCCGGATTTATCGACGCCGAGCATGCCCTGGATCCCGTATATGCCCGCAACATAGGAGTAGATATCGATAATTTATATATTTCCCAGCCGGATAACGGAGAGCAGGCATTGGAAATTACGGAAACCATGGTGCGTTCCGGTGCGGTTGATATTGTGATTGTGGACTCTGTAGCGGCGCTGGTGCCGAAGGCGGAGATTGACGGTGAGATGGGAGATTCCCATGTGGGCCTCCAGGCCAGGCTGATGTCCCAGGCGCTGCGTAAGCTTACAGCTGTCATCAGCAAATCAAACTGTACGGTTATCTTTATCAATCAGCTGCGTGAGAAGGTCGGAGTTATGTTCGGTAACCCGGAGACCACCACGGGTGGGCGTGCCCTTAAGTTCTATTCATCCGTCCGATTGGACGTCAGAAGAATCGAGACATTGAAGCAGGGCGGCGAGATGATAGGAAACCGCGTGCGTGTGAAAGTTGTAAAGAATAAGATTGCCCCGCCATTTAAAGAGGCTGAGTTTGACATTATGTTTGGAAAAGGAATCTCCAAAGAGGGAGATATCCTGGATTTGGCTGCCAAGGAAGATATTGTGGAGAAGAGCGGCGCCTGGTACGCCTATAGCGGCAGTAAGATTGGACAGGGCCGGGAGAATGCCAAGAATTTCCTTCTGGCCAATCAGGAACTCTGTGCGGAGATTGAAACAAAGGTACGCCAAAAATACGGATTGGCGGACGGTCCTGCCGGAGATACGGCAGAGAAGAAGGACAAAGGGCTGGCCCCGGTTGAGAAAAAGGCCGACGCGGAGCCTGCACAGAAGAATCCGGCAAAATAAGTAAATAATATAAGGAATAATTGCGAAAGGGCTTAAGAATGACGGTAGACAAAATTGAGCCCCTTGATAAACGAAGGAGCAAAGTCTTCATTGATGGGGACTTTGCCTTTGTTTTATATAATGGGGAGATACGGCATTACCATATTGAAGCAGGGCAGGATATATCCGAACCGGTGTATGAGGAGATATTACACGGCGTGATCTGCAAACGTGCCAGGGAGAAATCGCTCTATCTTCTGAAGAGTTCCGGAAAGACGGAAAGCGAAGTGAGGCAGAAGCTGAGGTCAGGCCATTATCCGGAAGAGGCTGTCGAGGAGGCGGTGTCCTTTCTTAATAAATATCATTATCTGGATGACCGTGAATACGCAAGGAACTATATTGAATTATACGGCAGCCGCAAGAGCCGGACCGAATTGATGGCTGCTTTGCTGAGAAAAGGGATCGATAAAGAGACAATTGTTGAATTTTGCGAGGAACTGCAGCTCGACAGTTCCGGACAGATTAAAAACCTGTTGAAAAAAAGACGGTACGATCCGGAATGCACCGACAGGAAAGAACAGCAGAAGCATATGGCATATCTGCTGAGGAAAGGCTTTTCCTTCGAGGAAATCCGCAGTGCCATGGGGGCCTTTGAGGAGGAATAGCCTCCGATATAGTAACGTTTTTCCAGCTTTGTTAGATAGTGACGAAAACAGGGTTTCAGATTCTAATATACTTGACATAATGTATAAAACAGTTTAAAATTAAATCGTTGTATTCTTGTACAATGAAAACTAAATAAGGAGGTGCTCCTGTGTCACAAGTAATAGTTCCGCTCATTGCGAGTATTATTGTAGCTGTTATTACTTGGTTTGTGGCCACCAACTACCGCCAAAAGACGTATGAAACGAAAATTGGCAGTGCTGAGGAACGATCAAGGGAAATAATAGATGAAGCATTAAAAGTTGCTGAGACTAAGAAGCGTGAAGCTCTCCTTGAAGCAAAGGAAGAGTCCTTAAAGACAAAGAATGAGCTTGAGAAAGAAACAAAGGAAAGAAGAGCTGAGCTTCAGCGCTATGAACGACGTGTACTGAGCAAAGAAGAGAATCTGGACAAGAAGTCCGAAGCAATGGAAAAACGGGAAGCAGGTCTGGCAAACAGGGAAGAGGCCCTTAAGAAGAGAACCGCAGAGGTGGAAGAACTCTATGTAAAGGGAACGCAGGAACTGGAGAGAATTTCCGGTTTTACTTCCGAGCAGGCAAAGGAATATCTGCTCAAATCCGTTGAGGAAGATGTAAAACATGACACTGCTAAACTGATTAAGGATTTGGAAGCAAAAGCCAGGGAGGAAGCTGACAAGAAGGCCAAAGATTATGTTGTAACGGCCATTCAGCGCTGTGCTGCCGATCATGTGGCAGAGACAACAGTTTCCGTGGTGCAGCTCCCCAACGATGAGATGAAGGGACGTATTATCGGACGTGAAGGACGTAATATCCGTACCCTCGAGACACTGACAGGCGTAGAGCTTATTATTGATGATACGCCGGAGGCAGTCGTACTTTCCGGATTTGAACCGATCAGAAGAGAAGTGGCAAGAATCGCTTTGGAACGTCTGATCGTGGACGGCCGAATTCACCCGGCCAGAATTGAGGAAATGGTAGAAAAAGCACAGAAAGAAGTAGAAACCATGGTGCGCGAAGAAGGAGAGGCAGCTCTTCTGGAAGTAGGCATCCATGGAATCCATCCGGAACTTGTAAAACTTCTCGGTAAGATGAAGTTCAGAACAAGTTATGGACAGAATGCACTAAAGCATTCAATCGAAGTAGCCCAGCTGGCAGGACTGCTTGCCGCAGAGGTAGGCGTAGATGTCCGCACGGCAAAACGCGCAGGTTTATTACATGATATTGGAAAAGCTGTTGACCATGAGCAGGAAGGTACTCACGTAGAATTAGGTGTTGCCCTGTGCAGAAAGTACAAAGAGTCGGCAACGGTAATCAATGCGGTAGAGGCCCATCATGGCGATGTTGAACCGCAGAGCCTTATTGCATGTCTGATCCAGGCTGCTGATACGATTTCAGCCGCAAGGCCGGGTGCAAGAAGGGAAACTCTGGAGACATATACGAACCGGTTGAAACAGTTGGAGGATATCACAAACTCCTATAAGGGAGTGGACAAGTCCTTCGCAATCCAGGCGGGACGTGAAGTTCGCATTATGGTAGTACCCGAGCAGGTCAGCGACGATGATATGGTGCTGATGGCTAGGGATATATCAAAGAGGATCCAGGAAGAACTTCAGTATCCAGGCCAAATTAAGGTCAATGTAATTCGTGAATCAAGAGTCACCGATTACGCGAAGTAATTGTTCGGAGTGAAAGCTAAATGCCCTAAATACCGCAAGAATCCAGTATTCATGCGGGTTTGGGGCATTTTTTTATTTCTTATAACTTCTTATAAGTTCTTGTATTTTTAGCCTTAATTGGCGTAAAATTGGCGTAAAACGGAAAATGCAATTGGCGTAAAAAATTTGATGAAAGATTACACTAAAAACCTCTTAAAATAAAGGATTGGACAGTATTTGAATAGAAATGATTCAAATACGTATCCAGTCCTTTTTTTGTCTTCAATTTTGCCCATAGAATTTTATTCAGGAGGCAATCATGGGAAAATCAGGAGTTATTACAAAGAAAGATACAGGCAAGGACAACGAGGCATATCACGACATTATCACACTGCTGAAAATCTACCGTTCCGTCAACTGGCGGATGCAGGTCAAAATCGGACAGGTAAAGAGAAGATTCCAGGCTGAATATGGTTCCGACGTGGACGAATTTCTAAACCAGATATATGAAGCCGGTATGGATCTGAATGAGGATGCGGCTAATATCCGGGGGCGGGTGGAAGTGATTAGCAGCTCCAATAAGTTCCTGCGTCTGATTGACGAGTCGGTGGAACTGATGAGGCGCTATCATCCCCAGGGGGAGAAATTCTACTGGGTTATTTACTATACTTATTTATCGGCCTATAAGCCGGAGAACGTTTCAGAGATTTTAGACAACTTAGAGCCGCATTTCCCTAAGATACCGAGAATTAACCGGGCGACCTACTTTAGATGGCGTAACGAGGCGCTGAAGGCCTTACGCGGCATTTTATGGGGCTATGAGGACGAGAGCAAGGAACTTCTGCAGCATTTCCAGGAGGCATGGGTAGGGGAAGAAAAATAATTTATTTATTGTTTAAATACGGTTCACATAGAGCAGGCGGATTTATTAAAGTAGAGTAGTAATCAGACGTATTGTATACGTTTAAAACAAAATACAGGGATTGCAGAGAGGAGAATTAGTGTGAAAGAAAGTAGAGGACAGCCCAAAAG
>NZ_KE992838.1 GCF_000466485.1 [Clostridium] symbiosum ATCC 14940
CAGTCAGCACCACCGGCTTAGCCGGTGGCCTGCTCTACCCCTATAAGGGGATTGTTCCTGCTTGCGCCCGGAAGGCGCTCCGAAAAGTCTGCCAACTGCACCACATTTTCAGCTGCCCTTAAAAGGGCATAATCGGAGCTTCCTTTCTCCGGCGCAGCCCCAATGGGGGCTTGCTGGTTTGCTTTGATTTCCTACTGACTCTTAAGAGTCCTATTTCTTGTTTTTCTTCACCGGCTCACCCGTAAACGGGTCGATATACTCTACTAACGTCATCTGGTCATATTCCAAATCCTCTTTTACCTGATTTTGAATATATGCCTTTATCGCCGCTGTATTCTTCCCCACCGTATCTACGTAGTAACCACGGCACCAGAAGTGTCGATTACCATACTTATACTTTAAGTTCGCATGCTTTTCGAATATCATAAGTGAACTTTTCCCCTTTAAGTAACCCATTATTTCTGATACCGAATATTTCGGCGGAATTCGCACCATCATGTGCACATGATCTGGCATACACTCTGCTTCGATTATTTCTATTCCTTTTCTTCTACATAACGTTCCTAAAATTTGACCGACATCTGCTTTAATATCCTTGTAAATTACCTGTCTACGATACTTTGGTGCAAAAACTATATGATACTTGCATTCCCATTT
>NZ_KE992839.1 GCF_000466485.1 [Clostridium] symbiosum ATCC 14940
GTTCCGGACGCGTCCTCCAAACCTCAGTTAAATTTCCAATTCCTCATAACTTCTCTTCAGAATCTGACAAGACTGCTCCAGCTTTTCACTCTCCTCCTCGCTCAGCGACAGAGGCAGCACTCTCTGGACTCCGTTCTGGTTTATAATGCATGGCACTCCTGTAAAGATGCCGGACTGCCCATATTCCCCTCTCAGCATGGCGGAAACAGTGAGAACACTGTGTTCGTTCCCGAGAATAGCTTTGGTGATTCTCGTCAGGGCCATTCCTATGCCATAGTAGGTGGCGTTTTTGGCCTCGATAATTTTATATGCCGCTGTGCGGACCTCCTCGGATATCTGTTCCAGCTCTTGGGCGCAGATGGAACCATGGGATTCTTCGCACAGCTCTGTGATAGATTTTGTGGCAACCATAGCCTGGCTCCAGGGGACGAATTCCGTATCTCCGTGTTCTCCCATGACATAAGCGTGGATATTGCGGGGGTCCACCTTCAGATATTCACCTAACAGATACCGGAGTCTTGCCGTATCGAGCGCTGTGCCGGTACCCAGGACGCGCCGCGGATTGAAGCCGGATAGTGTACAGGTGATACGTGTCATTATATCAACAGGATTGGTGGCAACCAGGAAGATCCCGTTAAAGCCGGATGATGTCACCGGATCGATAATGGATTTAAAGACTTCCGTATTTCTTTTTAGAAGATTCAGACGGCTTTCACCTGGCTTCTGCGCTACACCGGCGCAAATAACTGCAATATCGGCGTCACTGCAGTCGTCATATCTGCCTGCATAGATTTTCATGTTGGAACCGGAAAAGGCAAGTCCATGGTTCAGATCCATGGCTTCTCCGATGGCTCTTTCTTTATTCACGTCAATTAAAACAAGCTCATCGCAGACATTCTGGTTGAGCAGGGCATAAGCATAGCTCATTCCCACCATTCCTGTCCCGATCAGTGCTATTTTACGTTTGTCAATTCTCATAATGCCTCCTTTACCTGGCGAAATTGGATTGTTTGAAGTTATAAATGCCCACAAATGCGGTAATTTATTCTCTGACAAAAGTTAGGAAAAACTAACCACATTATGGAATATTGTATCCCGATTATGGGAAAAATGCAAGTATTAACTGAAATACATGGATAAGCGGATTCGCAGTGAAATGCAAAGTTTTTATGGATTACTGCTTTTCCAATTTATTAAAATGTGTTATGATATTAGGAAATATTTGCTATGATCAGAAGATATTTGTCTGAAAGCAGTAAAAATCATACGCTGCGGCTTTTAAAGACGGCGGAAGTATGATTCTATACGATAGAGAAACAGTAAACGGAGGGAAGCTTATGGAAGAGAATAAGAATGTAATAGCTGAAACGGGAGATAAGGAGGAGGTTGTATCCAAGAACTTTATCGAGCGAGAGATAGATAAAGATCTGGCAGAGGGTGTTTATAGCCATGTCCAAACCAGATTCCCACCGGAACCCAACGGATATCTTCATATTGGTCATGCCAAGTCCATTATTTTGAATTCCGGACTGGCAGAAGAGTATAATGGTAAATTCAACCTGCGTTTTGACGATACAAATCCAACGAAAGAGAAGACAGAGTTTGTAGAGTCCATCATTGAGGATGTGAAATGGCTCGGTGCTGACTTTGAGGACAGGCTGTTCTTTGCTTCTGATTATTTCCAGACTATGTATGACTGTGCAGTTCTTCTTATTAAAAAGGGAAAAGCATTCGTATGCGATTTAACGGCTGATGAGATCCGCGAGTACAGAGGCGATTTTAATAACCCCGGCAAGGAGAGCCCATACCGCAGCAGAAGCGTGGAGGAGAACCTGGAGTTGTTCGAAAACATGAAGAACGGACTCTATAAAGACGGAGAGAAGGTCCTGAGGGCAAAGATTGATATGGCATCCCCGAATATTAACATGAGGGATCCGGTAATTTACAGAGTTGCCCATATGAGCCATCACAATACAGGCGATAAGTGGTGCATTTATCCGATGTATGATTTTGCACACCCGATTGAGGATGCGATAGAGCATATCACACACTCCATCTGTACCCTGGAATTTGAGGATCACCGTCCTCTTTACGACTGGGTAGTAAAAGAATGTGAATTTGAAAATCCGCCGCGTCAGATTGAATTTGCAAAAATGTATCTGACCAATGTAGTTACAGGCAAACGTTACATCAAAAAGCTGGTTGAAGACGGAGTGGTTGACGGATGGGATGATCCGCGTCTTGTCACAATCGCTGCACTGAGGAGAAGAGGGTTTACGCCGCAGTCGCTCCGTAAATTCGTAGAGCTGGCCGGAGTATCCAAGGCCGACAACTCCATTGACAGTGCGATGCTGGAATATTGCCTGCGCGAGGATTTGAAATTATCAAAGGCAAGGGTCATGGCAATCCTGGATCCGATTAAACTGGTGATCGATAATTATCCGGAGGGACAGATAGAGGAATTGGATGCACCAAACAATCTGGAGAATGAAGCTCTGGGTTCCAGAAAGCTTCCGTTTGGCCGTGAACTTTATATAGAAAGAGAAGATTTCATGGAAGAACCTCCAAAGAAATATTTCCGCCTGTTCCCTGGAAATGAAGTCCGTCTTATGAATGCATACTTCGTAACCTGCACCGGCTTTGAGAAGGATGAGAACGGCAATGTGACGGTTGTCCATTGTACCTACGATCCGGAGACAAAGAGCGGTTCCGGATTTAATGCAAGAAAAGTGAAGGGAACGATTCATTGGGTGGCTGTACCGACGGCCTTGAAAGCAGAGTGCCGTCTTTATGAAAATCTGATTGACGAGGAAAAGGGAAAGCTCAACGCCGATGGTTCCTTAAACCTTAATCCAAAGTCACTCACCATACTCAGGGAATGCTATATGGAGCCGGGCCTGAAAGATGCAAAGGCGTTTGACAGCTTCCAGTTTGTGAGAAACGGATATTTCTGTGTGGACTGCAAAGACAGTGCTCCGGGGGCTCCTGTATTTAACCGGATTGTATCATTGAAGAGTTCGTTTAAAATCGCAAAATAAGAATTAAGTATAGAATCCGGTGAAAATGATTAGCCGGGTAAAATAAAGTTATAATTATAATAAGGTAGAAAGAGAGTGCTAACCACTCTCTTTCTTTAATTGAAGGCGGTGACCTGTGCGCATGGAGGAACCGGTCCGCCCCCGCGCTTAACGTGAGACAAGCAGTGGATTTGTAAAAAGGGAAAATTGTGGAGAAAATTACAGAAAAAAGTCGTATTGTTAAGAAAATGAAAAAGAAATGGGTGGGTTTCGGAATAAACGGAACGATAATATGAATTGTAGGAAGAGGGCGTATAATAATGATAATAAACATATAAAATCGTGCTGTAAAAGGTCGAAAAACCTTGATTTTATCAGAGGTTTTCCCTAATTCGCGAGGTGTTTTTTTGTGCATATTTTATGAAAGCCCCGGTTGACATTCAAGGGGGTTACTGTTATAATTTAGCCATAGTGAGCTTGCCGTGATTAAAAGCGTACTGCAAGTTTCACAAAGGGCTGACACCCTTTATATTTTTGGGCTTTTAAAAATGGAATGCATTCCATAATGCGGAATTTTGTTTGAGGTTATTTTAATAATATAATTTTTCACAAAGGAATGCAAAACGAATAATGAAGGTCTCTTATGAGATCTGCTAAAAAGGAGGTGCAATGCACGTATGTGGACTGAAGCTACAATGCCTTTTGGGCAGTCGGTCATCGTATCCCTGCTGGGAATTTCAGTAGTGTTCATCACTCTGGTTACGTTGGCTCTGGCAATCATTTTAATATCTAAAATCCTGCGCTCGATTATCAAGGACGGAGCTCAGAAGCCGGCCCCGGCCGCTGCTCCGGTTGTATCGGATGAAGCCGATAAAGAGACGCTGGCGGTACTTATGGCTACGATTGGTATGGATCTTGAATTACCGGCTGATCAGTTTAAGATTGTAAACGTAAAGGAACTCTGATAGTCATCAGGAATGGAAGGAAATCGAAAGGAAGGTTACAGCAGTTATGAAGTATACGGCTACCCTCAATGGAAAACAGTACGATGTAGAACTTGAAAGAATTGGCGAATATGAGCCAATCCCAAGATATGGTGAGGCAGCACCTGCACCGGCAGCTCCGATTACAGCACCGGCAGCAGCACCTGCACCGGCGGCAGCACCTGCTCCAGCGCCAGCTCCGGCTGCTCCAGCTCCGGCACCTGCAGCAGGCGGCACAACAGTAGAAGCTCCAATGCCAGGTAAAGTACTTGACGTAAAAGTGGCAGCAGGCCAGGCTGTTAAATTCGGCCAGGTTGTCATCACAATGGAAGCTATGAAGATGGAAACTGAAATCGTTGCACCGGCAGACGGTACGGTTGCACAGATCCTTGTGAAAGCAGGAGATGCTGTGGAGACCGGAACCGCAATGGTTGTTCTGAACTAAAAAGATAGGATTCATGAAAGCAATCGAAAGGATGTAAAAAGATTATGAAATATATTGCTACGATCAATGGCAAAAGATATGAAGTTGAAGTAGAGAGAGTAGAAGGCTACAAATCTCTGGACCGCAACGGTGTGGCTGCTCCTAAGGCACCAGCACTGGCAAGCACGGCACCGGTACAGAGACCGGCAGCTCCGGCACCTGCAGCAGCACCAGCCCCGGCAGCAGCACCGGCACCTGTAGCAGCACCGGCTCCGGCAGCAGCACCAGCAGCAGGCGCCACAACGGTAGAGGCACCAATGCCGGGTAAAGTTCTGGATGTGAAGGTAACAGCAGGACAGGCAGTTAAATACGGCGATGTAGTAGCGATTATGGAAGCTATGAAGATGGAAACAGAAATTGTTGCACCGGCAGACGGCACAGTAAGCCAGATTCTTGTTAAGGCAGGAGATCCTGTAGACACTGGAGCTGCCATGGTTGTCCTTAACTAGGAGGTAGAGTAATGAACTTTTTTGAAATCATGGGGGAAATGCTGGCTCAGTCCGGTTTTGCGGCACTTACCTGGAAAAACCTGGTAATGTTTGCTATTTCCTTTATCCTTTTATATTTTGCGATTAAAAAGCAGTATGAGCCGCTTCTTCTGCTTCCAATCGCATTTGGTATGTTTCTTGCAAACCTGCCTCTGGCAGATTTAATGAAAGAATCCGAACCATGGTACACCCAGGGTGTTCTTCGTATCATGTACGGCGGAGTTAAGTCCAGCTTATTCCCCTGTCTTATCTTCCTCTGTGTAGGAGCGATGACAGACTTCGGACCTTTGATTGCGAACCCGATAAGCTTACTGCTCGGTGCTGCGGCACAGTTCGGTATCTACATCGCATTCATGCTGGCTAATGCAACCGGCCTCTTCACAGTAGGTGAAGCAGCAGCCATCGGTATCATCGGAGGCGCTGACGGCCCTACGGCTATCTATATTGCCAACAACCTGGCACCGGATCTGGTAGCGCCAATCGCGGTTGCCGCATATTCCTATATGGCCCTGATTCCAATGATTCAGCCGCCGATTATGAAACTGCTTACCACGAAAAAAGAGAGATCCATTGTTATGAAACAGCTCCGCAAGGTAAGCAAAGTAGAGAAAGTAGTATTCCCTGTATTCGTAGTACTGTTCTGTTCTCTGCTTCTTCCGTCGGTAGCCCCGCTTCTGGGTATGCTGATGCTTGGTAACCTGTTCCGTGAGTCCGGCGTTGTTGAGCGTCTTTCCGACACGGCACAGAATGCGCTTTGTAACATCGTAACCATCATGCTCGGCACAACAGTAGGTGCTACGGCAAACGGAGATATCTTCCTTCGTGTACAGACAATCGCTATCATCGCCATGGGACTTATGGCATTCTGTTTCTCAACAGTGGGCGGTGTCCTGTTAGGTAAGCTTCTCTGTGTGGTAACAGGAGGAAAAATCAATCCTCTTATCGGTTCCGCAGGTGTTTCTGCCGTTCCTATGGCAGCACGTGTATCTCAGACAGTTGGTTCCAAAGAGAACCCGACGAACTTCCTTCTGATGCACGCGATGGGACCAAACGTGGCAGGTGTTATCGGTTCTGCTGTGGCAGCCGGTTTCTTCATGCTGATTTTTAAATAATTTACGGTAGTTATTGAAAATTTTAATAAAAGGAGGCTTTATTGTGAGTAATAAAGTGTGTACATTACAAGAGGCGGTTGCTAAGTATGTAGAAGACGGCGATTCGATCTCCTTCGGTGGTTTTACAACCAACAAAAAACCGATGGCAGCAGTCCGCGAGATCCTTCGTCAGGGCAAAAAAGATTTTATTGCATGGGCCGGTCCTGCCGGTTCTGACTGGGATATGTTAATTGGTGAGGATCGTGTAAAAGCATATATCAACTGCTATACGGCTGATTCCGGTGTAACCAATGTATCCCGCCGCTTCCGTAAGAAAATCGAAGCAGGCGAGCTGATCTATGAGGATTACTCTCAGGATGCTATCATGTTCATGCTTCATGCCGCTTCCTTAGGACTTCCATTTTTACCAGTGCGCTTTATGATCGGATCCGGACTGGTAGACGAGTGGGGAATCAGCAAGGAAGTTCGTCAGACAATTGACAAACTTTCCGACGACAAGTTCGTATATGTTGAGAACCCATTCAAACCGGGTGAGAAGGTAGTAGCACTTCCTGTTCCTGAGCTGGATACCGCTATCATCCATGTTCAGAAGGCATCTCCGGACGGAACCTGTATCCTTCTGGGCGATGAGTTCCATGATATTGATATCGTTGTAGCTGCCAAGAAAGTTATTGTTACATGTGAAGAACTGGTAAGCAACGACGTGATCCGCAGAGATCCTACACTGACAAAGATTCCTTGCTTTGCAGTTGACGCAGTTTGCGAGGTTCCTTACGGTGCATTCCCGACACAGTGCTATGGTTATTATGACTATGATAACGCTTTCCTGAAAGCGTATGGTTCAGCCAGCAAGACGGAAGAAGATTTCAAGGCATTCTTAAATGAGTATGTTTATGATATCAAAGATAATGCAGAATTTCTTGAGAAGATCGGTATTAACCGTCTCCTTAAATTGAAAGTATCTGATGGATATGGATATTCTACAGATGTGAGCAAGGAGGATTAATCATGGCTGACTACACAAAGTATACAAACAAAGAAATGCAGGCAATTACACTTGCCCAGCAGATCACAAATGACAATATTGCAATCGTAGGTACCGGACTTCCGTTAATCGGTGCATCCGTTGCAAAACGTTTATTCGCACCGAAATGCAACCTGATCGTTGAGAGCGGACTGATGGACTGCTCACCAATCGAGGTTCCGCGTTCCGTAGGTGACCTTCGTTTTATGGCTCATTGCGGATGCCAGTGGCCTAATATCCGTTTTATCGGATTTGAGGCAAATGAGTGGCTGCATGACACAGACAGACTGATTGCTTTCATCGGCGGCGCACAGATCGACCCATACGGAAACGTGAACTCCACCTGTATCGGTGACTATCACGCTCCGAAGACTCGTTTCACAGGCTCCGGCGGTGCAAACGCAATTGCAACCTTCTCTAACACAATCATCATGATTCAGCACGAAAAACGCCGTTTCATGCAGAAGATCGACTACGTTACAAGCCCGGGATGGATTGACGGACCTGGCGGACGCGAGAGACTCGGCCTTCCGGGCAACCGTGGACCTCAGGCAGTTGTTACCGACCGCGGTATCCTCAAATTTGACGAGAAGACAAAGAGAATGTACCTTGCAGGCTACTATGAGACATCTTCACCGGAAGACGTTATCGAGAATACAGGATTCGATATCGACGTTTCCAGAGCAGTGAAGCTGGATGCACCGGCACCGGAAGTTATCCGCATGATCCGTGAGGAGATCGATCCCGGCCAGGCATTTATCCAGGTTCCGAAGGAAGAGCCGGCTAACTAATTTACTGTAAACATAAAGATCCTACATACGCTGCGGCGGCCGAAAACTTCCGCAGCGGTATAACAATAGTTGAGCAATTATAGAATAGGAGAAATGAAGACATGAATATGTATTCAATGCCAGGATATTTCCAGAACATGCCTACAATCGGCAAAGAGCTGGTTAATCCAAATCCGGAAAATGAGCAGGAGATCAAAGCTGTTGAAAGCGACATCCATGAGTCTATTAAAAAAGCTCTTGATGCCGGTATTACTTCTGAAGAGAAGTTAAATGAGCGTGGACAGTTATCTGCAATGCAGCGTATCAACGCATTAATCGATCCAGGTACATGGTGCCCGTTAAACAGCCTTTTCAATCCTGAGAACAACAAATTCGGCACAACAAACATCGTGAACGGTCTTGGCCGTGTAGATGGAAAATGGGTTTATATTGTAGCTTCCGATAACAAGAAGATGGCCGGCGCATGGGTACCAGGACAGGCAGAGAATCTGATTCGCTGCTCAGACGCTGCTAAGATGATGCATCTTCCGTTAATTTACCTGCTGAACTGCTCCGGTGTAGAATTCCCGAACCAGGACAAGGTATATCCAAACAGACGCGGCGGCGGTACACCGTTCTTCCGCAATTCTGAATTAAACCAGTTAGGTATTCCGGTAATCGTAGGAATCTACGGAACCAACCCGGCCGGCGGCGGATACCACAGCATTTCCCCAACGATTCTGATTGCACATCAGGATGCCAACATGGCAGTCGGCGGAGCCGGGATCTTATCCGGTATGAATCCGAAGGGATACATTGATGATGAAGCAGCAGAGCAGATTATTGCCGCTCAGATCGAAAACAGCAAGCTGAAAGTTCCGGCACCGGGATCTGTTCCGATCCACTATGACGAGACAGGATTCTTCCGTGAAGTATACCAGAACGACTTAGGCGTAATCGATGGTATTAAGAAATACATCAGCTACCTGCCTGCATACAACTTAGAGTTCTTCCGCGTTGATACACCAAAGGCTCCGCAGCTTCCGGCTGAGGATCTGTACAGCATCATCCCGATGAACCAGAAACGTCCATACGACATTTACGAAGTAATTGCCCGTCTGTTCGACAACAGTGAGTTCTCCGAGTACAAGAAGGGCTACGGTCCGGAGATGGTAACAGGTCTTGCAAAGGTTAACGGTCTCTTAGTAGGCGTTATCGCTAACGTACAGGGTCTGCTGATGAACTATCCGGAGTACAAACAGAATTCTGTAGGTATCGGTGGAAAGTTATACCGTCAGGGTCTTATCAAGATGAACGAGTTCGTTACACTTTGTGCCCGTGACCGTATTCCGTTAATCTGGTTACAGGATACAACCGGTATCGACGTAGGCGACGAGGCTGAGAAAGCTGAGCTTCTTGGTTTAGGTCAGTCCCTGATCTACTCCATCGAAAACTCCAAACTGCCGTCCTTAGAGATCACAATCCGTAAGGCAAGTGCAGCTGCTCACTATGTACTCGGCGGTCCACAGGGCAACAATACCAACGTATTCTCTCTTGGTACAGGTGCTTGCGAGTACTATGTAATGCCAGGCGAAACTGCTGCAAACGCTATGTACTCCAGAAAACTGGTTAAAGCGAAAAAAGCAGGCGAAGATTTACAGCCAATCATCGGCAAGATGAACGATATGATTCAGATGTACACAGACAAGTCCCGTCCAAAATACTGTACAGAAAAAGGTATGGTAGACGAGATTGTCGACATGACAGAGATGCGTCCATACATCCAGGCATTTACAGAGGCTGCTTATCAGAATCCGCAGTCAATCTGCCCGATGCATCAGATGCTGACACCAAGAAGCACACGTGAATTTGAGACATTTGGTAAATAATGAATGTTGTAACTGTTAAAAAGTGAATGTATAGTTAAAAAACGCCAAGTAAATAAAACAATTGATAGATGATAGTACGATAGTAGATAGTAAAAAAGTCTGAGACTTTTCAGATAAATCGGGCAGAGGCTGCTGGAACCTTTGCTCGATTTATCTGTATGTCCAGGCAGATAAAGGTTTTTTAATAACAGTCTTATCAATAATTTTATAGCGTTTTAAACATTTTCCAGCGACTTTTAGGGGTGGGTGTGGTATAATGTCCACGTAAGCAAAGAGCAGCACTGCAAAGTAGTGGGAAGCGACCGGAAATTTTACGTTGTGCTCGCACATAAGAAAAATTTAATTCGTCTTTTTTCATAGGGCGCCTGCCCGTGAGCGAGATGTAGCAAAGCGGAATCGAGCAGCACTGCAAGGATATATCTTTGCTTCAAGTTTTCAACCTACCCAACCACCCCAACACTCAGTTAACGGAGGAGACATAAATAACTATGAGCGGAATTTATACTTTAGGTATCGACGTCGGTTCCACAGCCTCCAAGTGCATCGTTTTAAAAGATGGCAAAGAGATTGTGGCCAAATCACTGATAGATGTAGGCGCAGGTACCAGCGGACCGCAGCGCGCGATTGAAGCCGTGCTAAATGAGGCAGGCATGAAGAAGGAAGACATGGCATATACGCTGGCAACCGGCTATGGCCGTACCTCTTTGATGGATGGTATTGCCGATAAACAGATGAGCGAACTTTCCTGCCATGCCAAGGGCGCAACTTTTCTGTTTCCAAATGTCCACACTGTCATTGATATTGGTGGACAGGACGTAAAAGTTCTGCATATAGATAATGGAGCAATGACCAATTTCCAGATGAATGACAAGTGCGCGGCAGGAACGGGACGGTTCCTGGATGTTATGGCGCGTGTCCTGGAAGTAAAGGTTGAAGATCTGGGAAGGCTCGGCGCCATGTCCCGGAAGAAAGTGGGAATCAGTTCCACCTGTACCGTTTTCGCCGAGAGTGAGGTTATAAGCCAGTTGGCGATGGGAACCGATAAGTGTGACATTATCGACGGAATCCATCGCTCGGTGGCTCATCGTGTCACAGGGCTTGCCCACCGTATCGGTGTGGTACCGGATGTCGTTATGACCGGCGGAGTGGCTCAGAATGAAGGCGTTGTGAAGGCGCTTCAGGATGAGCTGGGATGTCCGATCAAGACTTCCCCGCTGACACAGTATAATGGCGCGCTTGGCGCCGCCCTGCTTGCATGGCAGGCGTCCAGCCGCCGTCAAAGCAATTCATAGAAAGAATGGAGGATAATTATTATGGCAAAACAAGTTAGTCCTGGCGTTCTCGCACTTCGCAAGGTCGTTGATGACGTCCACAAAGATGCGCGCGAGGCCAAAGCAAGAGGCGAGTTAGTCGGCTGGTCCTCATCCAAGTTCCCTTGTGAGCTTGCAGCAGCTTTTGATCTGAATGTTATGTATCCGGAGAACCAGGCTGCCGGCATCGCTGCGAACCGTTACGGTGAGATGATGTGCCAGGCTGCTGAGGATCTTGGCTATGACAACGATATCTGCGGATATGCCCGTATCAGCCTGGCTTATGCAGCCGGTGTGCGTGTATCACGCAAATATGATGCTGAAACCGGTGAATACATCATCGATCCTGCTACAGGCAAACCGTTAAAAGACGCAGAAGGCAATGTGGTAATCGACGAAGCAACCGGTAAACCAAAGAAAGATCCAAAGACACAGACTCCTTATCTTGTACTGGACAATCTGCTTGAGATTGAAGCTCTTCCGGACGGCCCGGAGAAAGAAAGACGTCTGGAGGCAATCTCTCCAATCCGTCAGATGCGTATTCCGCAGCCGGACTTCGTTCTCTGCTGTAACAATATCTGTAACTGTATGACCAAATGGTATGAGAACATTGCACGTATGTGCAACGTACCGCTGATCATGATTGATATTCCGTATAACAATACGGTAGATGTTCATGACGATAATGTAAAATATGTACGCGCTCAGTTCGATAAGGCAATTAAGCAGTTAGAAGAACTCACAGGCAAGAAATTTGACGAGAAGAAGTTTGAAAAAGCCTGTTCCAATGCTAACCGTACCGCACAGGCATGGTTAAAGGTTTGCGATTATCTTCAGTATAAACCGGCTCCATACAGCGGTTTCGACCTGTTCAACCATATGGCTGATGTCGTAACTGCACGTGCCAGAGTGGAAGCTGCTGAGGCATTTGAGCTTCTGGCAGACGATCTGGAAGAGACAGTTAAGAAGGGGGAGACGACAACTCCGTTCCCGGAGAAATACCGTGTTATGTTCGAGGGTATTCCTTGCTGGCCGAAGCTGCCTAACCTGTTCAAACCTCTGAAAGAGCATGGCGTCAACGTTACTGCCGTTGTATATGCACCAGCTTTCGGTTTTGTTTATAACAACATCGATGAGATGGCCCGCGCTTACTACAAAGCTCCGAACTCCGTCTGCATCGAACAGGGTGTTGACTGGCGTGAAGGTATCTGCCGTGACAATAAGGTAGATGGCGTTCTTGTTCATTATAACAGAAGCTGTAAACCGTGGAGCGGTTATATGGCTGAGATGCAGCGCCGTTTCACTGAAGATCTGGGCGTTCCATGCGCAGGTTTCGACGGTGACCAGGCTGACCCGCGTAACTTCAATGCCGCTCAGTATGAGACCCGAGTACAGGGCCTTGTGGAGGCAATGGAAGCAAATAAGCAGGCAAAGGAGGCAAAGTAACGATGAGTATCAACGCATTATTGGATGAATTTAAAGTAAAGGCTGCCACTCCAAAACAGCAGCTTGCTGAATATAAAGCTCAGGGTAAGAAAGTAATCGGCGTTCTGCCGTATTACGCACCGGAAGAGCTTGTTTATGCCGCCGGCATGGTGCCGATGGGAATCTGGGGTTCCAATAACAAGACCATCAGCCGTGCTAAAGAATACTGTGCAACTTTCTACTGCACTATCGCACAGCTTGCTCTGGAGATGCTGTTAGACGGCACAATGGATCAGCTGGACGGAATCATTACTCCAACCATCTGTGATACACTGCGCCCAATGAGCCAGAACTTCCGTGTTGCTATGGGAGATAAGATGGCAGTTATCTTCCTTGCTCAGCCGCAGAACCGTTTTGAAGATTTTGGTCTTCAGTTCAGCGTTGACCAGTATACAAATGTTAAGAAAGAACTGGAAAAAGTTGCCGGCAAAGAGATTACAGACGAGGCGATTCAGGATGCCATCAAAGTATACAATAAGAGCCGTGCGGCCCGCCGTAAATTCGTAGAACTGGCAAGCGCACACTGCGATGTCATTACACCAACCAAGCGTTCTGCAGTATTGAAATCCTTCTTCTTTATGGAGAAACCGGAATACATAGAGAAGCTGGAAGAATTGAACGCAGAGCTTGAGAAACTTCCTGTCTGTGACTGGCAGGGAACCAAGGTTGTTACATCCGGTATTATCTGTGACAATCCAAAGCTTCTTGAAATCTTCGAAGAGAACAACATTGCCATCGCCGCAGACGACGTTGGCCATGAGAGCCGTTCCTTCCGTGTAGATGCTCCGGAGGATGAGGCAGATGCATTAATGGCACTGGCAAAACAGTTTGCCAATATGGACTATGACGTTCTTCTGTACGATCCAAAATCTACAGAGAACCGCCGCGGCGAATTCATTGCCAACATGGTAAAGGAAAGCGGCGCTCAGGGACTGGTACTGTTCATGCAGCAGTTCTGTGACCCGGAGGAAATGGAGTATCCATACTTAAAGAAGGCATTAAATAATGCAGGTATTCCGCATATCAAACTGGGTATCGATCAGCAGATGCGTGACTTCGGTCAGGCAAGCACAGCTATCCAGGCATTTGCAGATGTACTCGAGATGCAGAAATAATCGAATAGATAAGCGACAGTTGCTCCCCGGTCCCATTATGTGGCCGGGGAGCTTTTGATGTAATGTTTTGTTATTTGCGGTTATGGATAGTTGTATCCTGTCATTTAGTTTGGAGATTTAATGGAGGCCTGTAGGACGCGTCCGGAGGGGACCAGGTCCGGTGTGGTGGGTTTATGTGTCTGAGTCTTCAGTCCCGGACCTGAGAATGTCGTGAGGGGGAATCCGGCCGGAATGAATTCCTTCGGGGACCGTTTGCACTCTTCGAAGCGCGCAACAGTGCTGGGCTCGTGAGAGACCTCGCCAAGCACTGGCGGGCTTCCATATCCCCTCCAGAATTGATTTCGCCAACTTCCCCCGGCACAGGTTGTCGCCGGAGACTGAAGACTCAGGCGAAGGTTTTCGCGTTCTCCCCCCGCACTTAACATGTTAGACAATCAGCGGCCGCAGGCCGGCGGACGGGCCAACCACCTGGCGGAGTCTTTCGTCCCGGCGAAAACCTGGCC
>NZ_KE992840.1 GCF_000466485.1 [Clostridium] symbiosum ATCC 14940
GCGTCCTCACCTGCTTAACTAAATCTCCATTTTAGAACCGCTCCCTGTCTGTACTGTTACGATGTTTTTGTTGAGGACGGAAAAATTTGCAGGAACTCTTTGCTTTCTCACCCGATACAGGTTATAATAGGAAAAGACTTTTCAAACATACGTACGGAGGAATCTATGTCTACAACAGACGGGGCGGTAACGCCCATTCTAAAATGGGTAGGCGGCAAGAGACAGCTTCTCGATACAATCGTGCCGCTGATACCGGAATACACAACATACTATGAACCTTTTGTCGGCGGAGGCGCGGTTCTGTTTCATCTGCAGCCTGTGAAAGCGGTAATCAACGACTCCAATGCCGAACTGATTAACATATACAAAGTGATCAAGTCGCAGCCCGAGGAACTGATCGCCTGCCTGGAACGCCATAAAGAAAACAACTGCCAGGAATATTTTTATGAAATCCGTTCTCTTGACCGAGACAGGGAGCAATATTCCAGGATGACGCCGGTGGAACAGGCGGCCAGAATTATTTATCTGAACAAGACCTGCTACAACGGCCTGTTCCGGGTAAACCGCGCCGGAGAGTTCAATTCACCCTGGGGCCGGTATAAGAATCCCAATATTACGAATGAGACGACGATACGATCGATGAGCGGTTATTTAAATAAGGCGAATGTGACGATTCGCTGCGGCGATTACAGGGATTCGCTGAAGGGGCTGAGGAAAGGCTCATTTGTCTATCTGGACCCGCCTTATATGCCGCTCAGCACCTCCTCTTCCTTTACAGGATATACGGCGGCCGGATTTGGGGAGCAGCAGCAGAGGGAGCTTAAGAAGCAGTGCGATATGCTGAGTAAGAAAGGAATCAATTTCCTGCTGTCCAATTCCTGCTGTGATTTCATAGAGGACTTATACAAAGATTACATTGTGGAGCGCGTTGCCGCGAAGAGGGCAATCAATGCGAAAGGCGATAAACGCGGGGCTATTGATGAAGTGCTGGTGAGAAATTATGAGCATAATAGATGATAAGTGGAAGCTGCTCTTTGACCGATATGATATAGAAAAAAAGGTGTCGGAGAGCGGCCCCTTTTATATTACGGCCGATCAGATTCGTGAGTATAAAGAGCCGAGGCTGATGACGAAGTTTGATACGAGGGAATCGCTTCCCTCCGTCTTCGGCAGCCGTCTGGGCATCCTGCCGGTGACAAGGGGAACCTATGTGATAGGGGATTTTGATCTCTATGCAGATTTTCCGGAGCAGGGAGGGCCGGGAAATTTGGTCCCGGGGACCCGTGTGCCCGGTGTAAAGAAGGCGGCAATCCCGGATTATTATGAGACGATTGATATCAATGATATCCGTTCGGAAGCCGGCGCAATCAACGTTATGGGGATTTCCGGTATTCTGGATGACTTTCTGGGCGGTGAGAACTTTAAGCAGACGGTATCCGGCCGGATGGCCTCCGGTAAATTTACGTTTCAGGTGAATCCCGTAAGGGCGGGCGCCAAACCGCCGGAAACATACGGGATAAACGGTTATCAGATTGCGGTAAATAATTCGCAGGTCGAGATTGACGGAGGCTTTGAAGATCGGGATACCTTTGCCATGATAGAGGGAAAGAATGTGGTGCATAGCAATTTCCTGATTCGCCAGCTCTACTATCCCTACAGGCTCTGGAACGGGAAACTGGCCAAACCGGTCAGGCCCGTTTTTATGGTATATTCTAATAATATATTCCGTTTGCTGGAGTACGAATTTACCGACCCCTCATGCTATAATTCGATACGTCTGTTGAAAGAGGGACTTTACAGCCTGGAGGATACTGATATTTCCATGCAGGATCTCAGGGAGGCCTGGGAGCGTACGGCGGTAAAACCGGAACCTCCCGTAGTGTTTATCCAGGCGGACAGCTTTGAGAAGGTGATTTCTCTGGTGGAGCATCTCAATGACAGAGCCCTTACCCCGGCGGAGATCGCGGAGGTGTTCGGATTCCGGGAGCGCCAGTCGGATTATTATTTTAACGCCTGCCGTTTCCTCGGCCTGGCCGTAAAGGAGAAGGATGAGGAGCGGAACGTCAGGGTGACGATAACAACAAGGGGGCGCAGCCTGCTGAAGCTCAATTATAAGGCCAGACAGATACGGTACGTACAACTGATTCTGGAACACGGAATATTCCATGATTTATTCGGAATTGTTCTGAGGACAGGGGAGATACCGGATAAGAGGTATATTGAAAAGTGCATTGTAGAACAGGGCCTTTGCAGCAGCAGCGTAGCAGGAAGAAGAGCTTCGTCGGTGAGCGGCTGGCTGAGATGGATTGCGGGGCTGGTGAAGGGATAAAAACCGCTCCGCGGAGGAGCGCAACTCTAAAGAGCGCTTGTTCACTAAGCCCGTTACACCCGCTAAGTGAGCCAATGCCTGCGGCGGCAGGGAATAATGCCGCCGCAGCGACCCGCCGCAGGCGGAGAATTTCGCAAGCGAGATTCTCACATGTAGAAGTTATTGAAGAGGTTGACCTGTGCGCAGCGCTTACAGGCAATCACATTATGCATTTGGATAAATTAACCGGCTTTCGTCAATTCCTTCCAATACCTCTTTTAAATACTTGCCGGCCACATACTTTGCCATCGGAAGATTCATATCCAGGTAATTTCCGCAGTCCTTTGCGCAGGCTCCGGGTACCTCTCCTTCAAAACCGGAGATAAATGTAAACATTCCGGTTATAAGCGGAACAATATCCGCCGAGTTCCAGTCACCGGACAGAAGAAGGTAGAAACCCGTACGGCAGCCCATCGGGCCAAAGTAAATAACATGGTCTTTCATGGAGTCATGATTTCTCAGATAGGTGGCTCCGAGATGCTCAATTGTATGAATCTCCGCCGTATTCAAGACCGGTTCATAATTGGGGCGGGTCATTCTTATATCAAAGGTGGTAATGAGGCTGTCCCCCGCCTGATCCTTTCTTGAGACATAAATTCCTGGTAAAAGCTTTAGATGATCAATGGTAAAGCTTGCGATTTTGTCCATCATTTTATCCATAGATGAAGTACTCCTTTCAAAGTTCAACAAAGTTAGTAAGGATTCTCCCATCCTCTAAGGTGGTGAGATGAATTGCCAAAAACAAACTTAACGGCAGTGGTGGGCGGAGAGTAATCGGTATCCCCCACTGCCATGAGGTCAACCACGCATCTACGTAGGATGCAGTCGCACTTCGACAATATACCGAGCGTGGATTGAAACAATACATTTCCGTTGAAACAATTTTATCAGAATATTCATATTAACGCAAGAAAGCAGCAGAATAAGGATTTTAGTACTGAAATGAAAAAGTAAATTCCACTCCCCATT
>NZ_KE992841.1 GCF_000466485.1 [Clostridium] symbiosum ATCC 14940
CAGGTTAAAGAGGTTATGCTGGAAAACGCATAACTTCTGAGGGCATCGCTCGGCAAAGCTGGGCGAATGTCTTTAATCTCATTGCAAATAATTAGCAGATCTCTAATTGCGATATTATTTGGTTTAAATCTTCAATTTCAATAAATGTTTCGCTTATATCTACATTACTAAGTTCATGTCTCGACTCTTCCACAATGTAATTCAGCTTCGTTGCCATAATGCGTACTTCTTTTCCATTACTAACTGCAAAAACATAACAGTTTTCATCCGCAAATGACTCTGGCGTTATATCAAAGCGGTAATCATTGTCAATGCTTATATCCTCCGGAAATGTGATATTATATATTTCGGCAAAGGCTTTATCTCTTTGCATATTATATAACCTTTCATTAGTAATAAGATTCCTCAATTTTTCTTTTAATAACTGAATCTCACATTTAAGAGTCGCAGTAACAATTTTTTTAGGAAAGATGTTTCCATCAATGCAAAAGAGCAAAACTCCATTACAAAATTCATTATCTATATTCCATTCTTTTATTGTGCTAATAAATACTGAAAACTTATATGGATTCCCTAATATCATAACTACCATCCTTTTTTGGGTAAGCCAAATATATTTTTTATATCATTTGGAACCTGACTCCCTGTAATAGAATTTGCTCCTTGATTCGTAGAACCACTCCAATGCCATGTGCCATTTCCATCATTGTAAAAACGATGTAGCGTGCTAGTTTCCGCATCATAAGTAAACCTTTGATTTGGCTTTGATGTAGAAGGAACTGATTCTCCAAATAAATCCAAGGAATTTTTAGGTTCTATTCCAGCATTAGGTCTATTGCCAGGTTGGCCTGGAGTGTGCTTGGGATTTGATTGGTAATCTAATCCATTTGATGCCTTAGTTTTTTCTTTTACAGGGACACCATTTCTTTGAGTATTAGAATCCCCCTTGGCACTGACGCTGAACCATCATAACTTTTGCACCTTTTTCTCTGTTCTTTTGGAAAAGGCGGTAAACCATTTACTGTGTTTCTATTGCTTTCATCTTAGCACAAACTGTTCGTGACCGACAA
>NZ_KE992842.1:0-16558 GCF_000466485.1 [Clostridium] symbiosum ATCC 14940
GCGGCGTCCTCACCTGCTTAACTAAATCTCCAAAGGAAGGATTTTACGAAACCATGAGAGAAAAAAAGGAAGACAACAAAAATATCATAGCTTTTATGGCCGCAGTGCTGGCTGTCGTGCTTTTTCTCTTTTCCTGCCTGGGTTTCAGCATCTGGGAGGAGTATAAGAAAACGATTATCGACAACCAGAAAAAACAGATGCTTCTGACGGCCCAGAGCCTGGGAGATAACCTGGAAATTTTCATCGAGGAGTATGAGGCGGATTTGGACAGCCTCTGCACAATGGAGGCCGGTAACCGCCGGAAGGGAGGCCATGGGCAATGGGAAATTATTCAGGAATATGTGGACTCCCATAGCCGGTTTGTCTACGATGTAATCGTTTCGGATCCTCAGGGAGCTGTGTTAAAAAGTACGAAAGGCTTTAAAGTGACGCAAACCTATTCCGTCACAGAGATAGACGAGGCGCTGAGCTTTCGCCAGTGCAGGCTGGATGACGGCGAGATCTACCTGATACTCAGGCGCGAGCTGGAAAGAGGCGGCTCCATATCCATTGTGATTGATGCGATTAATTATTACCAGTCCCTGATATCGGGGATCCGCCTGGGGACAAACGGTTATGTAGTGGTAAAGGATTCCGACGGCATAATCCTGATGCATCCGGAGAAGAAGCAATGGGGAATCGACGTCATCGACGGGCGGCAGGAGATGTACCCGGACAAAGACCTTTCAAGCCTGGATCAGATGGTGGAAAGCCAGAAAAAGGGCGAGGAAGGGGTGCTTGAATATTATTCTTACTGGTGGACAAAGCCGGGTGCGCCCAGAGTGAAGAAAATCAGCGCCTACGCTCCGGCCATCATCGGAGACGGATTCCTGGTGATCAGCGCCGTGATTGATTATAATGATATCTATATTCCCGTAGTGGAAGGTTTTACAAAACTTGCGCTGGTATTTGTGGGAATCATGGCGGCTATCCTTCTGATGGCTTTGTATATGGCAAAGCTTATAAAACAAAAGAAACATGATACGGAAGAAATCGCCTATCTGCTTGAACTCAACCAGATACTGGAGTCCATGCACCAGAGCGAGGAACGGATTGCCCATCAGCAGAGACTCCAGATTATGGGAACAATGACAGGGGGAATCGCCCATGAGTTTAACAACCTTCTGACTCCGATTATGGGATATGCGGATCTGATGATGATGGAGCTGCCGGAGGATTCGGAGCTTTACGACAGCGCCTCAGAGATATATGAGGCCTCGGCCAAGGCAAAAGAGATTATCCAGCAGATTTCCTCCCTGAGCCGAAAGAACATGGAGACGGCTTATAAAAACCTGAATGCCGCAAAGATATTCCGGCGGGCACTTAAGATGGTCCAGTCCGTCTGTCCCGTCAACATAAAGCTGACGGATGAGTTAGAACTGTCACAGGAATGTTTCCTCGGAAATGAGACGCAGATGAATCAGGTCATTCTCAATATCTGCGTTAACGCAATCCATGCAATCGGACATCAGGAAGGGACAATCAAGGTAAGCGGCCGCACCGCGCAGGCTGGGGAGCTTAAACAATACGGCTTGTCGTCGGTCCCGGGGGACTGGAGGCAGTATATCAGGCTGGATATCTCCGACAACGGCTGCGGTATGCCCGATGAGATTCTGAAGCAGATTTTCGATCCGTTTTTCACAACCAAAAAGGGGGGCAAGGGCACCGGACTGGGGCTTGCCCTTGTTGAGCAGATTATATCCTCCCATAAAGGCTATATTTTTGCCGAAAGCCATCCCGGAGAAGGAAGCATATTCCATATATACCTGCCCGTCAATGAGCAGAAGGACGGGGACGAGCCGGATGGAGAGCTGGAGTGTAACGAGGCGGGGGAGAAGCTGCTAAACCTTTTGATCGTGGATGACAATCCCAAAGTCTTAAAACTGCTGGAAAAAGATTTCGGCAGACTAGGTATTGCCGTAACCGCATGTATGAGCTATGAGGAAGCCAGGAACCATTTAAGGGGCAGGGAATTCGATGCAATGGCGGCGGAGCAGAGCATTGGCGGCAGAAGCGCGGTTGATTTCTGTATGTCGATTCAGGGGCAGTGTCCCGGACTGCAGAGAATTATCATGACGGAACAAGTCACAAAAGAAGTGCTTGAGGCGAAACAGAGAAAAATTATTGATGATTATATTGATAAACCGGTGTCTGCCTCCTCCATTCTTAAGGCGATAAGGACAATTCAGACACTGAATTGACAAAGCGGCGTAACAGTTCATGCTGCCCTGACTTACAAAACGGCGCCATTTAAGGCCCAACCTTAACATTTTTTAAGATTTCTCTTACATGAAATTAAGAGAGAAACCGTAAGAGTGTAAGGTTGGGCTTTTAAAATAGTCTCAGAACTTGATAGCTTAAAGAAGAAAGAGGAGGAATAAAACATGAATGAGACTATGCTTGCGGCTTTAGGCTTTGCAACCATTATCATGATCATTGTTTTACTGCTGCGCAATGTTACGGTTCCGGCCATCGCTTTTATCGGAGTCTCTACTGTGACAGCGGCGATTCTTGTGCTGACAGGAACATTTACCGTCAGCGAAATGGGAGATTTTATTAAAAGCGGTGTTTCGGGCGTGCATTCCACTGCCGCGCTGTTCATTTTCTCCGTCTTGTTTTTCGGGATTATGACGGATGCCGGAATGTTTGACCGCATTATCAATGCCCTGATGAAAAAAGTAGGCAACAATGTGGTGGGCGTTGCCATGATGTCATGTATTATTGCCATGATCGGGCATCTGGACGGCGGAGGCGCATCCACTTTCCTGATAACAATCCCGGCTATGCTACCCGTATATAAGAAACTGAAAATGCGTCCTACCACGCTGCTCTTAATCTGTGTGACGGCGATGGGCGTAATGAACCTGCTCCCCTGGGGAGGCCCTACCATGCGTTCCGCCTCCGTACTGGGAGTGGAGGCCAACGTACTCTGGATGCAGCTTCTGCCGATGCAGGCTGTGGGTATCGTAATCGCACTTTTTACCGCCTTCTTCTGGGGAACGGTGGAAAAAAAGAGGGGGGCGGGCATTAACAGCACTCTGGAAGCGGAAGATACAATGATTTCTGAGGAGACGGCAGGCAGTGCAGAACGAAGCGGCCTTATCAGGCCGAACCTGTTCTGGTTTAATATCTGTCTCACCCTGCTCATCATAGTCTGTCTGATTTTCCTGCCGGTACCGTCCTATTTCACATTTATGCTGGGCTGTGTCGCAGCGCTGCTGGTGAATTATCCCGGCGCTAAACTTCAGAATAAAATTATTAAGTCGCATTCCGGTCCGGCTCTTATGATGGCATCCACGATTCTGGCTGCAGGCGTATTCCTCGGCGTATTGGAGGAGAGCGAGATTATGAACCATATGGCCAATATCCTGGCTTCCTTTATCCCGCAGTCTATGGGACGGTTCCTGCCGCTGATTATCGGGGTCCTGTCGGTTCCGCTGACCATGATGTTCTGTACGGATTCCTACTTCTATGGCCTTCTCCCGGTTCTCATCGGTGTCGGAAGCAAATTTGGAGTGAACCCTGCACATATCGCAATAGCCATGGTGGTATGCCGCAACTGTGCAACCTTTATAAGCCCTGTGGTACCGGCTACCTTTTTAGGCGTGGGCCTCGCAGGCGTTGAGATTAAAGACCATATTAAAACATGCTTTTTCTGGATTTGGGGCGTCAGCCTTGTCTGCATGGCCGCCGGTCTTGTTCTCGGAGTAATTTCGCTTTAAAGATAATATCTATTCCATATCCGACTCCTTACACCTCAAAAAGGAGAACTACCTCAAAGGGGGGGCTGCATGGCGGCCCTCCTTTAAAGTTGTGAAAACGTCGTATTCAATTAGTTGAAGTTAGGAGGACGCCCTGCTTAATTAACAGGTTCGAGGCGTCCCGTCACCACATCGATGACAAAACCGTTGATTTTTACATCACGTGGGAGTAACGGATGCGTTCGGAGGAGGGAGACGGTGCGTTCAGCTTCCTCCTGCGGCGTTTCAAAGCCCTGGAACCAGAGGTTAAAGTCCAGTCCCTCCGCTTCCATTCGGTTTATGGTTTCCTTTGCAATGCCGCGGGCCGCAAGATGGGAACGGATGGTACCGGGGGTAATGGAGGCAACGCCGCAATTTGTATGGGTGATGACCATGATTTCCTCCACGCCCAGTTCCAGGACGGCGATGATCAGGCTCCGCACAGTGGTGTCGAAGGGGTCGGTAATCACTGCTCCGGCGTTCTTTATCATCTTAACATCCCCGTCTTTAATGCCAAGGGCAGCCGGAAGCAGTTCGACCAGACGGGTGTCCATGCAGGAGAGAACTGCCAGTTTTTTTCGTGGATATTTACCGGCAGAGTAATGCAGATAAGAGCCGTTGTTTACAAAGTCCTCATTGTGTTTTAAAATTTCATCAATCATAATTGCCCTCCTCTGGATGATGTTTCCATTTATTATAGGGAGCCAATCTTAACGGAGAAAGGAATAATACCTTAAAGATTATTCAGAATCAAATTCGCTGTACAGGCTTGGGATTGGTTCCGGGGGAATTTATTAAGATTTCAGACTTTATTGGTATTTACAGCATCTATATAACAGGATATGAAAACAAGAGACAGGAGAGGTGAGACGATGTGTGACGGCGTACGTACGGAACTTATATCATTTATCACGGAAAATCAGGAGAAATTATACCGTTTTGCGGTCTCCCAGATGAAGGACAGGGATGCGGCTTTAGATACGCTTCAGAATGCGATTGTAAAGGCGCTGGAGAATTATACGGCAATCAGAAAACCGGAATATATGAAAACATGGTTTTACAGGATACTGTTGAATGAGTGTCATGGGTACATGAGGAAAAACAGCAGGGAAATTGCCTTTGAACCGGAGCAGGTATACAGGATGCAGGAGGGTGAAATGCAGCCCGGGCAGACAGACTTTGAGCTGTACCGTCAGATACAGGGACTGCCGGATAAACTGAGGACAGTGATTATTCTGAGGTTTTATGAGGATTTTTCTCTGGAAGAGATTGCCAGGGCTACCGGAAGCGGCCTGGGAGCTGTCAAATACCGCCTTTATTCAGGGCTGAGACGTCTGGAAAAGAAGCTGAAGGAGGAGAGCAGATGAAGCAGAGCAAAATGGAGCGGGAGATCGGAAGAACGAAAAAAATATATGAATCGATGGAAACGCCTATGGCGCTGGATGATGTGGTGCGGGGAGCGCTGAAGCAGGAAACCTGGGAGCAGCGAGATATGAGGCGGCGGGTATCAGAGACGGGAACTCAGGGAAAGAGAAGGGGAAAAGCGGCAGTGCCTGGAAAAAAGAGTCCCCACGGTAAAATAGGGCTGGCTGCGGCCGCATTGGCAGTTTGTTTTATAACCGCCCTGAACACAAATGAAGCATTTGCTGCCACAGCCGGCCGGCTGCCCGTCATAGGGGCGGTCTCCAGGGTTCTCACATTCCGCAATTATGACACGGCTGATGAAGAGAAGGAAATCCACATGGAAATTCCGCAGATACAGGAGCCGGAGGCCGGCAGCACGTCCTCCCCGCTGGCTGCGGACGTAAATAAGGAAATTGAAACAATCATGGAGGCATACAGACGTGACGCACAGCAGAGGATTGAAGAATATAAAGAGGCGTTTCTGGCAACAGGAGGAACGGAAGAAGCATTTGCCGAAAAAGGAATCAAAGTGGATGCAGGATACGAAGTGAAATATGAGACGGAGGATGTGCTGTCTCTGGAAATTACGGCAAATGAGAACTGGGCTTCGGCCTATGGGATACAGTATTTCTACAATCTGGATCTGAAAAATGGTAAGAAGCTGACCCTGGGGGATTTGCTGGGGCAGGATTATAAAGAGAAAGCAAACAGCAGCATCAGGCGGCAGATGGAAGAGCGGATGGCTGCCGACCGGAATCTCGTTTACTGGGATGGAAGCAATGGTATGGATGGGTTTAAGACAGTGGGAGAGAATACAAAATTTTATATCGGAGCGAATGGAAACCCGGTTATCGTATTTGATAAATATGAGATAGCGCCCGGAGTCTTCGGAATTCAGGAGTTTGAAATTAATAGACAGGAATAGGGATTCAGGTTACGGGAAACGGTAACTGGCATCATGCACCAGGAACCATGTATCAGGAATTATATAACGGGAGTGTATCAAGAGGCGGTAGTCTGCGGCGGCAGACGGCCGCCTCTTCTGCGTTAATGGCGGCGACCTGTGCACGGATTGTGCAGGTTATCGTTCCACGGTTCATCTTAAGATTTCTTCAGAATTATATACCATAATTTTTGGGGATTCATCCGATATCATGCCATCTATAAACGAGGAGGAGAACAATGGAAAAAAGAGAGGCGGCAATCCAAGTTAAAAATGTCAGAAAAGTATACCGGATGGGTGACGAAGAGGTGGTTGCCTTAAACAGGATTAATCTGACTATCTATAAAGGTGAAATATGCTGTATTTTCGGCACCTCCGGTTCCGGAAAGAGTACGCTTTTAAACCAGCTTGCCGGGATGGAAAAACCAACCCGGGGAGAAGTGCTGATACTGGGACAGCATGTTTCCAGGATGTCGGAGGAGGAACTGGCCGCGTTCCGGCAGCAGTATATCGGATTTATATTTCAGTCATACAACCTGCTTCCCTCCATGACCGCCATTGAAAATACGGCTATGCCGTTAATGTTCCGGGGTATGGATAAGGATAAGAGAGAAAAAATTGCAAAAGAGCTTCTCTGTAAAGTTGGCCTCTCGCACAGGCTGGACCATTATCCGGGACAGATGTCGGGAGGTCAGCAGCAGAGGGCGGGAATTGCCAGGGCGTTTGTGACGAGGCCCAAGGTGATATTTGCCGATGAACCGACAGGAAACCTGGATTCCAGAACTACGGCGGAAATAATGAAAATGATAACAGGGTTTGCCAGAAAATATGAGCAGACGATAATACTGGTCACTCATGATCCGGGAATGTCCCGGTATGCGGACCGGATTGTCACACTGGTAGACGGAAATATTATTGGAGATGAAAGGAAACGATAAAATGAACAGAAAGCTGGTTATAAAAAGGGCCGTAATATGGATGTTAAGCATGATGATCACACTATGCTCGGCCAGTCCGGTGTGGGCAACGGAGGCGGCGCCTGCCGCCGCAGCGGCAGAAAACCTCGCGGAGACGGGAAACGGGAAAACAGAGGAGATTAAACCGGCGGAGACAAACCTGTCGGAGGCAAAGCCGGAGGACGCAAATCCGCCGGGAGAAAAACCTGGTGAGACAGCGACGCCGGCGGAAAAACCGGCTCCGGAGAAAGAAAAAGAGAAAAGCCCTTCCGGCAGCGGAGAGAGCGAAGGGAGCGGAAAGCTGACGGTGGACGGCTATGAGGTTTATGCGGCTTTAAGCGGTAATACCCCCATCGACGCGATACGAAAGGGTAAGAACGTCAAGCTGGTGGTCAGCGTCAGGGCGGAAGGGCTTACGACGGAGGAAGCGGGAAAAAACGGGATTACAGTTTCCAAGCTGTCGGACAGCTTCAGAAATGCAGGGGCAGCCAAAGTAAAGGTCACCTCGAAGCGGGATGAAAACCTGGAATTTACCGTTACCATCCCAAAGGCCGTTTACTCAGGAAGAGGCAATGAACTGCGCCTCAGAGTTAATTATAAGAAATCGGGCATCCCTTCGGAGATAATAACGGTCGAAATCAGCGAGTGCGAAGAATATGAGGGAAAGGGAGACAACAGCGAGGATGCCACAGGCCAGCCTGTAATCCGAATCAAACGTATCAGCCCGCAGACAGCCGTCGGTTCCGGAGAGTCCTTTGGTCTGGAACTGGAACTTGAAAATACAAGCAAAGAATCCGATATTGAAGATCTTATTGTCAACATTTCCCCGGGAAACGGACTGTATATCACGGATGATACGGGTTCCCAGGTAGTCTCAAGTCTGGGCCTGAAACAGAAAAAGAAAATTACGGTCAGGATGACGGCGGGGCAGGAACTGGCCGGTCCCTCCCAGTCCGTCGATATTGAAATGAAATATAACTACTATTCAGGAGGCAGCCTGACATCAGGCTCTCTGTCGCAGAAGGTTCAGATTCCGGTCCGAGGCGGGGCGGCGGGCCAGCCGCTGATACGGATTGGACGCGGCAGAATTGACAGGCCGGTGAATGCGGGAGAAACGTTTCAAATGGTAATCAGGCTGGAGAATACCAGCCAGGATAAGGATATCCGGAATCTGACGGCAACCATAGAGCCGAATGACCAGATATATCTGCTGGATGAGACGGACACGCGACTTCTGGGTGAGCTTAAGGCCGGAACCGCAGTAGACATCCCTGTCCGGCTCCAGGCCGGAGCGGAGCTTTCCCAGGCAGCGTCACAGCTGCTCGGACTGTCCCTGAAATTCGACTATGATTCCGACAAGGGCAGCAGCCAGGGGACCATTGCAGAGAAGCTTGTAATTCCGACAAACGGCAAGAGCAGTAAAATGAATATCCCAACTCCTAATATTATCATCCGCAACTATTCATACGGAGAGAAGGTAACTGCCGGCCAGGTGTTTGACCTGGAGATGGAGATGACCAATACGAGCAGTGTGACTGCGGCGGAGAATGTGGTGGTATCTCTTGATACAGGGGAAGGAATCTCCATCAATTCCTCCTCAAACACCATATACATACCAAAGCTGGACGCGGGAGCGGCAAAAAAACAGAGTATTAAAGTACAGGCGCTTTTCCAGTCAAAGCTCCAGTCGCCTAAAATAACAATTTCATTTAAATACGAGTATTTAGACGGAAAGGAACGGAAACAGGCGACGTCCAGTGAGACGATAGCCATTCCTGTGTACCAGCCGGACCGGTTTGAACTGAAATCCCCGGTTTACTCGGAAAATTTCCGCCAGAATGAGGAGGCCACAATCTCAATCCCATATGTCAACAAAGGCAGAGGACAGGTGTTTAATGTGGAGGCAAAGCTGGAGGGAGATATACCTGCCCTGGAAAAAGATTTGACTCTGGGGAATTTCGAAGCGGGAAAGAGCGGCACCATCGATTTTGTAGTGACTCCGAAAAAAACCGGGAAGGTAGAAGGGAAGATCCGCGTCAGCTATGAGGATGAGGCCATGCAGCAGAAAACGGAGGAGATTCCAATCAGTGTGGAGGTAATGGAAGCCCAGAACGAGCAGGCTGATTTCAGTGAAAACGACGTAATGGCAAGGCCGCGGGGAACGGTCCTTTGGCCGGCCACAGCCCTGGCCGTACTGCTTGCCACAGCCCTGTTCGCTGCAGCAAAAGCCAGGAAAAAAATCCGTGACAGGAAAATGGAAGACGCCAAACGGGAAGAACAGGACGATGACTGGGACGATGTTTTTCCCGAGGATGAAGGCGAAGAAGAGGATGAGAACGGTACGGCAGAGGAAGAGCAGGACGCAGAGGAGAGGACAGAAAAATGAAAATAAAAGATCTGATCATGGTCTGCCTTCAGAACCTGAGCCGCCACAAAGCCAGGACGATGCTGACCGTATTGGGGGTAATTATCGGCTGCTGTTCCGTTGTAATCATGGTATCCATTGGAATAGGAATGAGGAAAGCGCAGGAGAGCGCACTGGCCCAGATGGGGGATCTGACGATTATTAACGTATACTCTGCCGGGAAAAATACGAAAAAATCAGGAATTAATGATAAGGCCCTCAAAAAAATAAAAGACATGAAAGGGGTGGAAGCCGTTACCCCCAAACTGACTGCGGAGAATGTCAGCATCCAGCTTTTTGCGGGAAAAAACAACAGATACCGTTCTGCCTCCGCCCAGGTAACCGGGATTGATATTAAGGAAGCCGAGACAATGGGATATAAGCTGAAGGAAGGCAGCTTCGATCAGTGGAAACCTGGAAAAATTTTTGCAGGCCAGTATTTTGCCTATGGTTTTGAGGACACGAAACGGCCGGAGGGGAAAAACATGGTGGATATGTATGGCGGCGACTATGATGCGTCCGGAATGCCGGTTGTCCCTCCCGCCTATTTCGACCCTATGAAAATTACAGTTACGGCGGAGCTGGAAAGCGGAAGGGATGATGATAAAAAGATAACAAAGAAATTCGAGACGGCAGGAATTTTGAAGGAGGATTACGGAAAAGGCGAAGAAACAGTGATGGGACTTGTGATGAGTCTTTCGGACTTAAAGGATTTGCTGGAACAGCAGGCGCGTATCAGCGGAAAAAAGGTGGAAAGGAACAAAGGGTATCCCAATGCGGTTGTCAAGGTGCAGGATATAAAAAACGTGGCGGAGGTGGAAAGGCAGATTAAAAAAATGGGATTTCGGACCAGTTCCATGGAAAGCATCCGTAAAACGATGGAGAGAGATGCAAGGCAGAAGCAGATGATGTTTGCCGGAATCGGAGCCGTTTCCCTGTTTGTGGCAGCTCTTGGAATTACCAATACTATGATTATGTCCATTTCAGAGCGGACGCGGGAAATCGGAGTGATGAAATCTCTGGGCTGTTTTGTGAGGGATATCCGGAAAATCTTTCTTATGGAGGCGGGCTGTATCGGTTTTGCCGGCGGACTGGCGGGCGTTGTTTTAAGCTTTGGGATATCGGCGTTAATGAATCTGGCGGCAGGCCAGGCCGCGATGTCCTCTGAGTTCGGGGGATTTGGGGGAGAGATGATGGAGCAGACGTCGGGACTGTCTGTAATCCCCTGGTGGCTTGCCGTATTTGCCATCCTGTTTTCCGTTCTGATTGGGATAGGGGCAGGATATTATCCTGCATCAAAGGCAGTGGAAATTCCTGCGCTGGAAGCAATTAAACATGAGTAACCGGTGAGCAGTTTTATCTGAATGATTACAAAAACATAATATACGATTAGCAAACAGAATTTTGCTGCATATGATACAGTGAGCAGGCGACGGCCGAAATGAGAATCGTCGCCGGGCTGCCGAAAGGCGGCAGCAGACTGTGTGACAGCACATCTGCGGGACAGTTAATAATTGTTCCGCAGATGTGCTTTTTCATTTAACTGAAAACTCTCCTGTTAAATGAAAACCGCTCTGCCACCAATCGATGCACAGAAACGGTAAAAACTTATTTATAATCAGGAGGTTTTTTGTATGGCAGGTACAGACAGAGCGCAGGCAGGGCTTACCTCTGCCCAGGCTGCAAAATTGCTGGAACAATACGGAAAAAATGAGCTTACATCCGGTAAAAAAGGAAAATTCTTAAGAAAAGCACTCCATATTTTGGGAGAACCGATGTTTTTGCTGCTGTTTTTCGCGGCAGTGGTTTATTTTATCCTGGGGGAACCGAAGGATGGGGCGGTTATGTTCATCTTTATCACCGGGGTGGTGGGGATTGACGTGATGCAGGAATGGAAAACGGACCGCACCCTTGCCGCGCTGCAAAAGATGACGGCGCCGCGGGTGAAGGCGCTGCGCGACGGCAGGGAACAGGTGATTCCCGGGGAGGAGCTTGTGCCGGGAGATGTGTTCTTTCTGTGTGAAGGAGACAGAGTTCCGGCCGATGCGGTAATTTTAACGTGCAGTGATTTCTGCGTGGATGAATCTATGCTGACCGGGGAATCCGCGGGGGTATGGAAGACGGCGAAAAAGGATGGGCCGGGGGGGACAGCCGGTGATACCTGCTATGCCGGGACACTTGTGATACAGGGAAATGCGGCGCTTCTGACGGAGCGCACCGGGATCACGACGGAATACGGAAAAATTGGCTTAAACGTGGCGGAGGCCCCGGAGGAGGATACGCCCCTTCAGCGGCAGACAGCGGGGCTTGTGAAGGTCTGCGCCGCCATAGCGGCAGTTCTGTTTCTGCTGGCCGGTATTTTTACTTATTTCAGCCTTTCCGGCCTGGGAGAAGCCGAGAGAATGACAAGGAGCATCCTGGCCGGAGTTACGCTGGCAATGGCGCTGATACCGGAAGAATTTCCGGTTGTCCTGACCGTATTTCTCTCGATGGGCGCCTGGAGGCTGGCAAAAAAACATTCATTGGTCCGCCGTCTGCCGTCGGTGGAAACGCTGGGGGCAGTGTCGGTTCTCTGCTGTGACAAGACAGGAACGCTTACCATGAATAAAATGAGTGTGGGCCGGACATGGGCGGCGGATAAAGACGAACGGACGCTTTTAATGCTCATGGGAATGGGCTGTGAGCCGGAGGCTTATGATCCGATGGAGAAGGCGATGCTGCAATACTGCGGGGAACAGGGAATCAGTGAAGAGGAAATCTTCGGTGGCAGCCTGGTGAAGGAATACGCATTTACAAACGGAAAAAAAATGATGGGCCATGTATGGCTGCGGGATGGAAGGCTGACAGCCGCGGTCAAAGGCTCACCGGAGAAGGTGGCGGCCATTTGCAGAAGCGGTGAAGAGATAGATGAAGCGCTTCAGATCGGCAAAGACATGGCCGCTGAAGGTCTGAGAGTCATTGCGGTGGCATCGGCAGAGGAGGATGCGGACTTTTTTGAAATTCCGGAGGAACCCGAGGGATGGAAGCTTCGCCTCTGCGGCCTGATCGGCCTTTCCGATCCTCCGAGACCAGGTATCTCAGAGGATATCAGAGTGTGCAGGAATGCCGGCATCCGTGTCATAATGATAACCGGAGATAACGGAGTGACGGCTTCCAGCGTGGCCCGCCGGATCGGAATAGACGGCGGAAAAGTTGTCACGGGAGATGAAATGGAACAGATGACGGACGAGGAGCTGGGAACGGCTGCGGCAGAAACATCTGTCTTTTCGAGAGTCGTTCCGGAACATAAAATGCGTATCATTAAAGCGCTTCAGAAAAATGGGGAGACAGTGGCTATGACAGGGGACGGCGTGAACGATGCACCGGCTTTAAAATACGCCGATATTGGAATCGCAATGGGCCTGAGGGGCAGTGAAGTATCGAGGGAAGCCGCCGATTTAATCCTGCTGGATGATAATTTTACGACGATAGTGGAGACGGTAAAGGACGGCCGGAGAATTTATGACAACATAAGGAGAGCGGTCGGGTATATTTTTACAATCCATCTGCCGATTATTCTGGCATCTCTGCTGCCGCCGCTTTTTGGAACCCCGCCCTCCGCCCAGATGCTGCTTCCCGTGCATATCGTGCTATTAGAGCTGATTATCGATCCGACCTGTTCCATTGTCCTGGAACGGCAGCCGGCGGAGCCGGATATCATGAAAAGAAAACCGGAAGAATCGAGAGGCCGCCTTTTAACGCCGCAGATTCTGGCTAAGAGCGTGCTGCAGGGAATCGCCATTGCCATTGCCTCCTTTGCCGTGTACTTCTTCCACCTGAAAAATTGTCCCGATCGCGCCGTCGTATCCCGCTCCATGGGACTGATGGTGATTATGATTTCCAACCTGTTTCTGGTGCTTGTCAACTGCTCGGATTCGGAATCAGCGCTCCGCTCCCTTTTCCGGCTTCTGAAAGACCGCGGAATGCAGGCGGCCTTTGCCGCTATGGTGCTGATGCCGGCCGTGATTTTCTATTCACCGGTAAATACGTTTCTGAAGCTGGCCCCTCTGTCGGCAGGGCAGCTGGCGGTTGCCGTGTTGGTTTCGGCTGCGGCTGTTTTCTGGTACGAGGTGATTAAATAAGCAGGTGAGGCCGTCCCGGCGGCTGATTGTCTCACGCGTTAAGTGGGGGGAGACCTTGTCGCGACCACTAAGTGGAGCCTTATGCATTAACTATGGCTTGGGGGAATTCATTCCGGCCGAATTCCCCCTCACGATAACCTCCAATCGGGGACTGAAGACTCAGACATACAGCCTCACCACACCGGCCCCGGTCCGTTCCGGACGGGGCCTCCCCTTCAATTTATATACTTATGCTTGAATATGTTCGTTTTAGTGCTATAATGATTGTATCAGATTACATATATTATAAAAAATGTAAGAAGGATGGTACTCACCGTGAACAAAAGTGAAAGATGTCTGGCCATACTCGATATTCTGCAAAAGCAGCATAAGGTGGAAGTAAACGAACTGGCAAAGCGGTTCGGGATTTCTGAGATGACGGTCCGCAGGGATTTGAACCTGCTGGCCCGGCAATATAACATAACCAGGACCCACGGAGGTGCGCTGATGGCAAACCAGCCCGTGGTCAGAATGATTTCATTTGACGAATCCCGCATTTCCAACAGGGAAGCAAAGGAAAAGATAGCCGCAAAAGCTGCCACGCTGATTAAGAACGGACAGAGGATATTTATAGACGCAGGCTCCACAACAAGGATTATCCTGAATTATATGGATGAGGAAACGCGTGCGGTAATTGTGACCAATCATCTGAAGGTTGCGGAGCATGCCCTGCAATTCGATAATCTCTCAGTGATTATGCTGGGCGGTGAGATGATCCGGATCACCAATTGCAGTTCCGGAAGCGTGGCGGAAGAGCAGATTCGGAAATACCAGCTCGATACGGCATTTCTCGGAGCGGCCGCCATAGGGACGGACGGCAGGCTGTATGACGGATATTCACCGGAGGCAAGGTTTAAAAGCTCCATTTTTTCAGTCGCTAAGAGGACTTATCTTTTGACGGATTCCTCCAAATTCAATACCTATGATCTGAACGGTTTTGCCGCGCTTTCCCAGGTGGACGGGGTGATTACCGATGCCGGGATCGATGAGGAGGGAATGAACCTGCTCAAAAAATATAATGTGGAAGTGATAATTGCATAAGGGCGGCCGAAGGCCTGCACGATAAGACAGACGACCCACCGGATTAAATTCCGGAGGGTCTTTTTATTGATGACGGTGACCTGTAACGTTTCCTGTCAAATAAAAACCGATCATCGGACAAATTTGAAACGAACAAATATAAACATTTAAACAGCTCTGAAATCTCTTCAATTCCCACTGGATTTAAATTAGTGAAAGAAATTATTTAATATATGAACATATTCGAACAAAATAAAAGGAATAAACAAACGTTAAATGTACAAATACAACAAAAACTACAGGAAAAATTTAGGTAAAATTAGCATTGAAGTACAAAAACTGATGTGCTAATATGTTCGTACAATCAAATATAGCTCAGATGATTAAAAAACGAAAAGGAGGAAATTTTTATGAGGAAATTATTATCTGTAGTTTTAGCAGGTGCAATGGCGCTTTCCATGACAGCTTGCTCGTCCAAGCCGGCAGAGACAACGGCGGCTCCGGCAGAGACGTCCGAGGCAGCGGCAGAAGCAGTGACCGAGGCGGTTTCGAGCGAGGCAAAAGAAGGAGGGTACACAATCGGATTTTCGCCCTATACTTTGACAAACGAATACTTTACGGCTGTTTTAAACGGTGTTCAGACAGCGTGTGACGAACTGGGCTGCGAACTGATTTACTTTGATCCCCAGAATGACCCGACAAAACAGGCATCCCAGATTGATGATATGATCGCAAGCGGAATCAACGCTCTCGTTTATATCCCATATGACTCCGCAGGAGCGCAGACCGTGCTTCAGACATGCAAGGATGCAGGCGTGAAAGTCATTAACGTAGACAATGTAATCCAGGAAGAAGATTACGATCTGGTTGACGGAATTATCGCATCCGATAATACACAGTTAGGATACCTTTCCGGCCAGTGGGTGGCAGAGCATCATCCGGACGGAGCGAATATCCTGATTGTCCATCTTCAGACGGCTGAATCCTGTATCATCAACGTAGACGGATTCTGGCAGGGAATTAAAGAGAACGTGAAGAACCCGGACGCATTTGTGGAGGTTCAGGTAGTGGAAGGCAAAGGCGCCACAGACGCGGCATTTGAAGTGGTATCTGATGCGCTTCAGGCTCACGACAACATCGACGTTATCTATGCAATCAACGATACGTCGGCCTTAGGCGCAGTACAGGCTGTGGAAGAAGCAGGCAAGACAGGCTCCATCGATATTCTCGGAAAAGACGGCGCTCCAATCGGAAAGCATGCAATCAAAGACGGCACAATGGTTCAAAGCTCTGCCCAGAGGCCTACATACATGGGATATATGGGAGTCAAAGAGGCGGTTGACCTTTTAAACGGAAAAGAAATCACATTCAATACAAGCATTGAGTCTTACAGCATTACGACGGACAACATCGATGAGTATGACCTTGATGCATGGGATTCTCTTGACTAAACAGGCGCTGGGAACGTTACGGTTCACAGGTAATATCCCGCGAGGTGTTTTCGTGTAACAGTTCAGACGGCATGAACTGTTACGGCATCCGGCTAATTAAATCGCTACGCGATCAGCCGGTTGCCCACTGCCACTACATTTTCGCACAGTCGGCGCAGCCAGTGCGCAGACCTGGCTGAACTGTTACGTTCAGTGCAGGTTCTGCACGAAAATCCTGGGAACTCGGGATTTTCGCAAAAAACAGCGAAAACACCTCGCGGAATACATCATGGCTGAACGGTTACTCTTGATTACGTGGTTCGGCTCAAAACGAGAGTTTGAGCCGGACCTTTTTCTAATAAACGGAAAAAATTGCCGTTTACAAGAACCCACCGGAGGGGGCAAGATTTTTGCAAGGAAGATTCCGGGTTTACACGCAGCAAAAATCGGCACAGGAAACGT
>NZ_KE992842.1:16658-29186 GCF_000466485.1 [Clostridium] symbiosum ATCC 14940
ACACGCAGCAAAAATCGGCACAGGAAACGTCATAGGGAAAAGATTTATGAGGTTTCCTATATCTAACAGGCGTAAACTTTTTCAGGGAATACGAGGTAGCGTATGGACGGAACAAAACTCTTACAGATGCAAAATATCACAAAAGCATTTGCTTCAAACATAGTACTGACCGGTGTAAACCTTTCTGTCGGAGAAGGTGAAGTGGTAGCCATCCTCGGTGAGAACGGTGCCGGAAAATCAACATTAATTAAGATACTGGGCGGAATCTACAAAGCAGATTCCGGAGAAATACGGATTAACGGAGAAGTGAAAAATATACATTCTGCGGCTGTAGCGGGAGCCAACGGAATCAGAATTATCCATCAGGAAATCATTCTGGTGCCGGCCAGGACAATCGCCGCAAATGTTTTTATGGGTCGGGAACTCAGAGATAAATTTGGTCTTGTCGATGCAAAGAGGATGGAGGAGGAGACGCAGAAGGTAATTGACGATCTGCACCTTAACCTGAGAGCGGATCAGCTCGTGGAGGAGCTGTCCATCGGCATGCAGCAGCTTGTGGAGATTATTAAAGCCGTATCGGCGGAGGCGAGAATCGTCGTAATGGACGAACCTACATCTTCACTGTCCCAGGGGGAAGTGGAGACTCTGTTTGACATCATCCGGCTGCTGAAGGAAAAAGGCGTCGGTATTATTTACATATCACACAGACTGGAAGAGCTGTTTGCAATCACGGATCGGATTGTCGTTCTGCGTGACGGCAAAATGATCGGGGATATTCCCACGCCGGAGGCGGATAAGGACGAACTGATTAAGATGATGGTCGGCCGCGAACTGAGCAGCTATTATACAAGAAACAAGCATGAAATCAAAGGTACCTCCCTGGAGGTTAAGGGCCTGGAACATGATAAGTATTTCAGGGATATCAATTTCCATGCACGGTACGGAGAGATCGTAGGCTTTGCAGGTCTGGTGGGGGCCAGGAGAACAGAGCTGATGAAGACAATCTTCGGTGCATACCAGAAGGCGGGCGGAGATATTTATCTGGACGGCAAAAAGCTGGAAATTAAGAGACCGCAGGATGCCATCGATAATGGTATCGTCTATGTCTCTGAGGATCGAAGGGACGAGGGCCTGATTCTCAAAAATGATGTGAAATTCAATATGGGGCTTGTCTGTCTCGGTGATTTCATCAGGGGAGTCGGGGTAAAACACGGGGCATGGGATAAGATGGTGGAGGACTACAGAAAGAAATTCTCCATTAAAATCACATCCTCCAGGCAGCTCACGGGGAACCTGAGCGGAGGAAACCAGCAGAAGGTAGTGCTGAGCAAATGGCTGGCGAAAAAACCGAAGGTGATTATACTGGACGAACCGACCAGGGGAATCGATGTCGGCTCAAAGGCGGAAATATACGCCATCATCGATGAACTGGCCGCAGAAGGCGTATCGATTATCATGGTCTCCTCGGAGCTTCCGGAGATTATCAATATGTGCAACCGGTGTTATGTCATGTGTGAAGGAAGAATCACAGGTGAGCTGGCCGAGGAAGAATTCTCCCAGGAATCCATGATGACGTTTGCAACCAGCAGAGAATAAGGAAAATTATCAGGAGGTACATTATGGAAAAGAAGAGAGAACGGAGCGTTCCGTTTACAGGCTCCGCTTATTTTAAACGCAATATCGGAACAATCATCGGTCTGATTCTGCTTATAATCATTGTTTCAATCTCAACACCGAAGTTCATGACATCGTCAAATCTTTTAAACCTGTTAAAGTCCAACTCGGTTAACGCAATTATCTGCTGCGGCATGCTGCTTGCGATCCTGATGGGGGAGATTGATATTTCCGTCGGCTCCACTGTTGGACTTACGGGCGTCATCGGTGCATATATGATTACGAATTTAAACGTGCCGGTTTGGCTGACCGTGATAAGCTGTCTCGCGGTGGGCGCTCTGGTGGGAACCGTCAACGGTTTTGCCGTCGCATATCTGCAGGTGCCGGCTTTTGTGGCCACCCTGGCCACCCAGTGTATCGGCCGCGGCCTTACGGAAATCATATCGGGCGGCGTGACAATCCGTGTCCGGAATGCCGCTTATACGGGACTCGGCAACTTAAGCATCGGCGGAGTGTCCATTATTATTGTCTATGCCGCGGTGATCTTAATCGCCACCTGGGTTTTACTAAACAAGACGCGTTTTGGGTACTATATCTATGCACTGGGCGGTAACAAGACGGCAGCCAGGTACTCAGGCGTAAATGTGAAAAAATACAATATGCTCCCTTATATCCTAATCGGTCTTCTCTGCGGAGTCGGCGGTATTGTATGGTCCGCGCGTCTTGGCTCGGCGGCAGCCACGCTGGGAAACGGATTTGAGATGGATGCCATCGCGGCAGTCGTAATCGGCGGAACCAGCATGTCGGGCGGCGTTGGAACCGTGGGAGGCACATTTATCGGTATCCTGATTATCGGCGTAATCACGAACGGACTGAACCTGATGGGTATCAACTCCTTCTGGCAGGGCGTATTCAAGGGAATCATCATCATGGTGGCAGTCGTAATCGACGTATTCAAGAAGAGCCGTTCCAGGCAGCAGTAAGCGGCAGTTGACAAGTAAATCAAAAAACAGTGCTGAGAGGTGATTTTATGGCATTTGCAGGACTGGATGTGGGCACCAGCGGAGCGAAGCTGCTGGTCTACGATCTGGACGGCGCGATATTGTTCACGGCTTCCAGGAAGTATGAGGAGCTGGGCAGCGGCGGCCGCCGGGAGCTAAACCCGGAAACCGTTATGAAAAATGTGAAAGAGGTACTCCGGGAAGCAGGCGAAAACTGTCCGGAAAAGATAGAGGCCATGGCTGTCACAAGCCTTGGAGAGTCGGTCGTATGCCTGGACAAAGAGGGCAGGGTGCTGGCCAATTCAATGCTGACGGGCGATCCCAGAGGGATTGAAGAGATAAAAGAAATTATAGAAACGATGGGGGCTAAGAAGATTTTTGAGATTACCGGCCTGCCGCCAAACGAGCTTTACGGTCTTCCGAAATATATGTGGCTGAACCGGAATACCGATGCGGTGAAACGGGCGGAGGCAATTTTGTTCTATGAAGATTTCGTCGGATACATGCTCACCGGGCAGCGAAAGGTAAGCTATTCTTCGGCGGCCAGAAGCATGGCCTTTGATATCAGGAAAATGGAATGGTCAAAGGAGCTTCTTAAGCTGGCAGGAATCAGGGCAGAACAGATGTCTGAGCCGGTGAAGCCGTGTACCGTAATTGGCGCCATATTGCCGGAGACGGCAAAGGAACTGAATCTGAGTCCCGATATGATGCTGGTGGCCGGCGGACACGATCAGAGCTGTGCGGCCCTGGGAAGCGGATTAAACCGCATCGAGGCTGGGGAATGCGGAATGGGGACATGTGAGTTCCTGTTCACGATGCTTCCGGAGCCCCTGATGACGCCGTATATGATGGACAATGATTTTACCTGTATTCCTTATATCCTGCCCGGCACCTATTTATCCAGCCTGGAGGTTACGACCTGCGGCGCCTTGAAGAACTGGGCGCGGGACAGTATCCTGAAAGGCTTCAGGATGGAGTGCGAAGAGAGGGGGGAGAGCTTTTATTCCCGTATCGATGAGGCGGTCCGGGATATCCGAACGGAGGTTATGGTCCTTCCGCAGTTCGGTTCGGCGGGAAACCCCGATCTGTCCATGGATGCCCGGGGAACCATCACCGGCCTTACCATTCATACAAAGGCGGAAGAGATTTACAGGGCCATCCTTGAAGGAATGGCATTTCAGATGTATCTTTCCTACGAACGTCTCAAAAAGCTGGGAACGAAGATGGAGTCGCTCGTGGCGACGGGAGGAGGGGCGGCCTCCGGGCTGACGCTTCAGATACGGGCCGACATCTTCAATATGAAAGTATTGTCCCTGGTCAACGAGGAGTCGGGTACCCTTGGCTGCATGATGATGGCTGCGGCCGGAACTGGGGCCTATTCTTCTTTGGAGGAAGGCATCAAACGCGCGGTAAAGATAAAAAAAGAATATATGCCGGACGCCCGGATGCATGAGTACTATATGGATAAATTCGGGAAATATAAAATGCTCTATGAGAAGATGCATGATTTCAAATAAAACAGTAGATCACGGAGGAGATAACTATGAAACTTGTAAATGGTTTTGACTTAATGGAATTCGCAAAAAAACATCATCATGTATTACCGGCGTTTAATACGACAAATCTGGAAATGACCATAGCGATAGCAAAGGGACTGATGGACGCAAAGCTGCCGGGATATATTCAGATATCCTCCAATAACCTGAAACTCTCCAATCCGCGTATCATCGCCCTGATGGCCATGGATGCGGTGAAAAATTCAGAAACTCCCATCGGACTCCATCTGGATCACGGTAAATCCTTTGAAGACGTCAAGGCATGCGTGGATGCAGGATTTACCTCCATCATGATTGACGCCTCCCATCTTCCCTTTGAGGAAAACATAAAAGAGTGCCGCCGGGCCGCCGAATACTGCCATTTCTATGGGATTCCGGTGGAAGCCGAGCTTGGCGCACTTCAGGGGAAAGAGGAGGACGTGGTGAATGAGGCAGAGTGCAGGACGGATCCGGATATGGTGGCCGATTTCGTAGAGCGGACGGGCTGTGACACGCTGGCTGTTTCGGTCGGCAATGTCCACGGCTTATGCCTGGATCCCAGGATTGACATTCCGCTGCTGGCAAAGATTAACGAAGTCTCCGCAGTTCCGCTTGTGCTTCACGGAGGCTCCGGCATTCCGAAGGAAGTAATCTGGGAGGCTAAGAAACACGGACTCATCAAAATTAATTACGGCTCCGATTTGAGAAAAGAATACATACGCACATTTGGCGAGAGCTATGAAGCGGATCATAACGAACACGACGTAATCCATCTGAGCATTGAGGCAGTTGAAAATGTCAGCAGAAAAGCCAGGGAACTGGTTACCATGATTAACGAAAACTAATGAACAGCCGGCGGTAAGGCGAAGGGTGGATTGCAGTATGGAACACACAGAACATACATTTTTAGGCATAGATTTAGGAACCTCTGCAATGAAGCTGGTACTGATAGACGGGAATAAAAATGTGCTGGCACAGATTACGGAGGAATATCAGGCGGTCCAGCCGGAGCGCGGTTTCAGCGAGATTGATCCGGAAATATGGTATGACTGTATGGTGAATGCCATGGATCGCATCCTGATGCAGTGCGACCGGAGCCGGATCAGGGGAATCGGGGTCACAGGGCAGATGCATACGCTGGTGGTCCTGGATGCGGAGGGAAAGCCGGTGCGGCCCGCCATGATGTGGAATGATATCAGAACCAGGGATTTAATTCCGAGGCTGAAGGAGGAAATAAAACAATTTCCGGAGGGAGAATACCTTTCCCGGACGATTTCCACAGGAAGCCCGGCGGCAAATCTCTACTGGCTCAAGGAAAATGAACCGGAACATTTCAGGAGGATCAAAAAATTCCTGATTGGTCCCGATTATCTCGTATACAGGCTGACAGGCCATTTCGGGACGGATTACTGCGAGGCTTCCACCTCCTGCTTATATCAAATCAGGGAGAAACGGTGGTCGCCGGAGATGAGAGCCATGATAGGCCTTGAAAAAGAGTACTATCCGGAGATCCGGGGCAGCGTCCTGGCGGCCGGCACGCTCAGCCCTGATATGGCAGAGCGGTTTTTGCTGCCCCAGGAGATCGATGTGCTGACCGGAACCGGGGATAACCCTGCCACGGCTATTTCCACAGGCTGTCTGGGGAGGGGCTATCCGGTCATATCGCTGGGGACATCAGGCGTATTCATGATGCCGGTTGCAGAGCTTAAGGATAATGCAAAAGGAAAGATGATCCTATTTTCCTTTGATAATAAAAGCTATTCCTATCTCGTACAGGGGGCGGTACAGTCGAATGGAAGTACATTTGACTGGTGGGTCCGCGGGATCATGGAGGAAGATGATTTTTCCAAGGTGGACAGCCTGATAGACGTGGAAAAGTCGCTGGCAGGCGGAGTGATTTTCTATCCCCATCTGTCGGGGGAAAAGACCTTGTACGCAGATCCGTGTATCCGCGGAGCCTTTATCGGGCTGAGTACGGAGACAGACCGATCGGATATGCTGTATGCGGTGATAGAGGGGCTTTGTTTCAGCTTCCGGGAACTGGCCGAGAAGATGCGCCTTCCTCTGTGCCGCTTCGGCAGCGTCAAGGTGGTCGGCGGCGGCTCAAGGAGCAGAGTGTGGATGCAGACTCTGGCCAATGTGCTGAATATCCGTATTGAGCAGATGGATGGAATGATAGGTCCGGCATTTGGAATCGCCCTTCTGGCGGCTTACCACTGCGGATGTTTCGATTCCCTGGAACAGATTTCGGAGGGAACCGTGAAAATCCAGAACTGTTTTGAGCCGGAACCATATGCAGTAGCGGCCTGTGAAGAGCAGTATAAAAAATATCTCAGGATCCAGAAGGGGCTGCGGTACATAACAGACGGGACAGAAATGTAGCATGTCCTATAGCCTGTTTGAAAATTCATTCCTGCCATCTGCACGCCCCACTTTGCGGCATATTTGGCCCAAATTCAGTCAGCGTAGCCCACAACGCCTCCTTCATTCGGGCCAAATCTCCCGCAAAGTGTGACGCACATCTGACAGAAAGCAATTTTCAGCCACGCTCTGGTGAACGATTCGGTATCTTAATGAATGATTCTATACATGGCGGCAATATCTTCGCCGGCCATGGCAAACTTTGATTTTTCGATCAATATATTCTGTCCGGTCATAATATAGGACGGCATAATACGGATACCCTGCCAGTAAATTTCGGTATGGCGTATTTTATAGGTAGAGACGGACGGCACCGCATTTTTGCGGGCCGTCTTTCTGCTTATCATGTTGAAGGCCTTTTTTGCCACGTCTCCCATCAGCATAATTACCTTTAAATTGGGGAATAACGACAGCTCTTTTTCGAGAAAGGGCAGGCTCTGCTCGATGAGGCTTCTATCTACCGTGGATTCCGGTTTCGGCATTTTCACCGCATTCGTTAGGTATATTCCCTGACTGAGTATATCCAGGATGGTGCCTGCCCTGATTCCCGCCTCCTGAAACAGCGGGAGAGCCGTTGTCAAATAAGCTGCGTCAGGCCCGCCGTAAAAATCATCTCCCGGGTCTTCCGGCACAACTTCATTGATCAGGACGGCATAGATCCTATCCGGCACAACATCGACAGGATTAAAATACAGTCCGTCCGAACCGGGCCCCGCTTTTTGCAACTCTTCTCTGATGTTCATGATTCGTCCTCCTTGTTTTTTTTCCATTTTTCCTGAAATGGTGTGAAGTGCTACCTGCTGCTATTATACCAGGGAAAACATGATCAGGGGGTGTCATGTTCATTTTTCCGTCATTATGGCAATGAAATAGCTTTTGAATTGTGATATACTCAGCTATAGAGATACATACAGGAACCGGCATGAATAAACAATCGAAATCAATATGAAACAGACATGAATGGAGAACATCAATGGAGAACCGAACCCGCAGTGCAAAGCTGATGAATATTACTGCTATGGCCGCATTTGGCACGATCGGCTATTTTGTCGCAAAAATTCCGCTCGCGTCGGAGGAGATTGCATTTTTCCGCGCGGTGATTGCAGCGGTTGTGATTTTGGCGTGGCAGCTTGTCAGAGGCAGAAAATTTCGTCTTCCGGCCAGCAGAAAAAGCCTCATCCTGCTTATGGCTTCAGGAGCTATGATAGGTTTTAACTGGATTTTTCTTTTTGAGGCATACCATTATACCTCTGTCTCTGTGGCGACCTTAAGCTATTATTTTGCGCCTGTAATTGTGATGGCGGCTTGCCCCCTGCTTTTTCGGGAGCGGCTCTCGCTGAAACAGATAATCTGTTTTGCGTGTTCAACGGCCGGCCTCGTTCTTGTGATATCCTCCGGCGGCCTGGAGGGCGGCAGCAGCAATGTCACGGGAGTTGGTTACGGACTGGGGGCCGCGGTTTTATACGCCTGCATTATTTTGATTAACAAATCCCTTACCGGTATTGATGGGATAGACAGAACACTGCTGCAGTTTCTGGTAGGACTGATTGTCATGTTTCCCTATGTTCTGTTCAAATCAGGTTTCCATGTAATGGAAGCGGGAACGGTAGGTATTATGAATCTGCTGGTACTGGGGGTTGTACATACGGGAATCGGCTACTGCCTCTATTTTTCATCGCTTGGAGATTTGAAAGGGCAGGAAGCGGCAATTTTGAGTTACATCGATCCTCTGGTTGCCTGCGCTATGTCGGTATTCGTAATGGGAGAGGCCATGGGACTGATGCAGGCGGCGGGAGGTGTGATGATACTAGGATTTACATTGTATAACGAGCTTGGAGGGAAAACACCGTCACATCCGCGGCAAAAGACTGGCTGTGAATAGCGCTGGGATTCAGTACGTGATAAAAACGGTGACAGATAAATTTTTAATTGACAAATATGAAAAATATGGTAAACTGATATTAATAATCATTATTGATTTTGGAGCATATATCATATTAGGAGGCGTCAATGAACCATTTACCAATGAACGTACGAGTCCCCATTGAAAAAGACAACCCATCCATTTGCAGAGATGAGGCGCTTTGTATCAAATGCGGGCAGTGCAGAGATGTCTGTACGGACTATATCGGAGTCCACGGGACGTATACACTTGAACAAACCGGAGGAACAGCCGTTTGTATTAACTGCGGCCAGTGTGCCAATGTCTGTCCGGTATCCAGCATTACAGAAAAATATGAATACCGCGATGTCAGGGAAGCAGTCCGGGATCCGGAAAAGATTGTTATATTCAACACCTCCCCGTCTGTGAGGATTGCGCTGGGAGAAGAGTTTGACATGGAGGACGGAAGCTTCGTCCAGGGAAAAATGGTAGCTTTGCTCCGTAAGCTGGGAGCCTCCTACGTGCTCGATACGAATTTTGCCGCTGATTTAACGATTATGGAAGAGGCCAGTGAGCTGATAGAGCGGATTACAAAAAAGAACAGGCCGCTGCCGCAGTTTACGAGCTGCTGTCCTTCCTGGGTCAAGTATGCGGAGATTTATCATCCGGACATGCTGCCGCATCTGTCCACTGCAAAGAGTCCGATTGGAATGCAGGGGCCGACCGTAAAGACGTATTTTGCAAAGAAGATGGGGCTGAATCCTGAAAAAATAGTCAATGTGGCCGTCACTCCCTGTACTGCGAAGAAGTTTGAGATCCGCAGGGAGGAGATGAAGGCAGCCGCAGAATACCTGGGGATTCCGGGAATGCGGGACATGGACTATGTAATTACCACCAGAGAGCTGGCAATATGGGCCAGGGAAGAGGCGATAGACTTTGCGGGCCTGGCGGATTCATCCTATGACAGGCTGATGGGGGAGGCATCCGGAGCCGGGGTTATCTTTGGAAATACCGGTGGCGTGATGGAAGCTGCGCTGCGGACTGCATATGAAACTATCACAAAACAGAAAGCTCCGGCCGTACTTTACAACCTTGAACCGGTACGCGGAATGGAGGATGTGAAGGAAGCCGAGGTAGTGATAGAAGGGCTGAAAGTAAATATCGCCGTCATATACGGAACTAAAGCCGCTTCAAAATTCATTGAACGAATAAAAGAGGGCGGCAAGGAATACCATTTCATAGAAGTGATGACCTGCCCGGGCGGATGTATCGGAGGCGGAGGGCAGCCCAAGGGTACGCTGCAAAAAGGCGACGAGCTGAGGAAAAAACGAATAGAAGGGCTTTACCGCAGAGACAGTGGAATGGAGCTGCGTACCAGCCATGAGAACAAAGAAATCATAGAGCTTTACAGAGAATTTTATAAGAAACCGCTGAGTGAGCTGGCAGAGCAGATGCTGCATACAGGCTACAGAGACAGAAGTGAAGATTTAGGAGGAAAGAATATGAGCAGTTCAGTTAAATATCGCTGTACAATTTGCGGATACATTCATGAGGGAGAACTTACAGAAGGATTTACATGTCCGGTCTGCCGTCAGCCGGCGTCAGTATTTGAGAAGATTGAAGAGAAGCCGGAGAATACCGGTAATAAATATGCTGGGACAAAGACAGAGAAGAATCTGATGGAAGGCTTTGCCGGTGAGAGCCAGGCCAGAAACAAATATACATATTTTGCCATGGTTGCCCAGAGAGAAGGATATGACCAGCTGGCGGAGATCTTTTTAAAGACAGCCAGGAATGAGCAGGAGCATGCGAAGCTGTGGTTTGAAGCCCTTGGACATATCGGGACGACAGCGGAGAATCTTCTTGCGGCGGCAGAGGGAGAGAACTATGAGTGGACCGATATGTATGATCGTTTTGCAAAAGATGCCGATGAGGAAGGTTTTCCTGAGATGGCGGAGCTTTTCAGAAAAGTAGGCGCAATAGAGAAGACCCACGAAGAGCGTTACCGCAAGCTGCTTCATAATGTCGAGATGCAGCAGGTATTTGAGAAGGCAGAGGAGAGTATGTGGGAATGCCGTATCTGCGGCCATCTGGTAATTGGAAAGAAAGCTCCGGAGGTATGCCCGGTGTGCAAGTATTCCCAGAGCTATTTTGAACTGAGAAAAGAAAACTACTAAGTATGGAAAAAGTTTAAATAACCGGCGGCGGTAACAGTGCATCTTTGTGCCTGAGAATCGCCGCCGGTTTTCGGCATATTTAGAGAATCATCCCCCCGATGAATCCTGCAATTGCCAGCGGCAGATTGTAAAAGAAGAATGTAGGCACACATGTATCCCAGATATGGTCGTGCTGCCCGTCGGCATTCAGACCGGATGTGGGCCCAAGCGTACTGTCGGAAGCAGGAGAACCTGCGTCACCAAGAGCAGCGGCACAGGCGATAAGGCAGGCTGTGGCTCCGACGCTCATGTTCATTTTCATACACATCGGTACATAGAACAAAGCGATAACCGGGATGGTTCCAAAGGAAGTTCCGATACCCATTGTGATTAAAAGACCGATTATAATCAGAACAATGACGAATACTACTTTGCTGGCCCCGAGTATGGCAAGCGTGGCGTCGATCAAAGTGTCTACAGCGCCGGTCTGGTTTACTACATAGGCGTACCCGCCTGCAATCAGCATGATAAAAGAAACCATACCCATCAACCGGATTCCTTCGGCTATTGTTCCGTCACTGTTACGAAGCTTAACGGCGCCGCCGATGATCATGATAAGAATACCGAGAAGAGCGCCCAGAGGCATTGAATCCCAATAGAGCTGGCCGAACAGAACGCCTGCGATTGCGATTAAGGATACGATATGATCCTTGTTAAGGCGGATTGCCTCGTCCTCCAGTGAAATACCCTCCAGTGAAATATCCTGATAATCGCGCGGCTTGCGGAAGAACCACCAGGAGCCGATAAGGCCGACAAGCATTCCGGCGCCCAGAATGATCGTATGAGGCCATACTTCTATCATCTCAATCGGCATGCCGTTGGCTGTCATGTTTTCAGCAACGATTCCCTGGAAAATGACACCGTACCCAAGCGGAATCGTTACGTATGGAGCTACCAGACCGAATTCCGTAACGCAGGCGGCCTGGCGGCGATCCATTTTCATCTTGTTCATCATTACAAGCAGCGGTGGAAATAATACCGGGATATAGGCAATATGTACCGGGATAATGGTTCCGGAAATTATGGCGCATACGACCAGGGTTGCCAGAAGAATCCACTTTCTCTCCTTAACTACCGATGCAATCCACTTGGCCAGCATTGTCGCCAGTCCGGTTTGTGCCAGAGCTGCTGCAAACGTCCCCAGAAGCAGATAAGCTATGGCATTTGTTCCATTTCCGTTCAGTCCTGTGATAATACCCCCCATGATTTCGCCTGGCCCCATTCCAGCCGCAAATCCTGCAACCATAGCCGATACAAGCAGTGACAGAATAACATTAAGCTTGCACAGACAAAGTACACACATAACAATAACTGAAAGTGTTACCGGGTTACTAATAATTTCCCACATAAAAAAATACCCCCTTATATAATTTTTAATCAGTATATGATATGGACGTCGATAAAATGCCGATAGGGTTTTCTGCCGCAGGAAGCTATGATATTGCAGAAAACTGCAGGTATCGACAGTTTATCGACGAAACCGGCCTGTATTGCGGACAGATAAAAGAGCAGTCAGAATATCTGCTCTTTACTCACAGAAGAAAACACATTATATAGAAGAAAGAGCAAAACAGCTGTTTATCCGGCCTTGTTTTAAACACAAAAACCTGTAAAAACAGCAGCTTAAAATAAAATGGAAAAATAAAAACAAAAAATGCAAAAAAATGGTTGACTTTTCTTTAGGGGTTTGGTATTATAATACTCGCCCTTGAAAAACGGGGTAACAAATCAAAACAAAGATTTGAAAAAAATGTAAAAAGTTGTTGACAAACAAAAGCGACTGTGATAAGATATAAAAGTTGCTGCTGACGAAAACGACAGCGAACAACAACAAAGAACCTTGAAAACTGAACAGTATG
>NZ_KE992843.1:0-19746 GCF_000466485.1 [Clostridium] symbiosum ATCC 14940
ACACCGGACATGGTCCGTTCCGGGCGCGTCCTCCAACCTCAGCTAAATCTCCATTCAGCTGCGCAACCCCTTTGTTTTTCAGGGATTTTACGAAAAGGGTACTTGCAAAATAATAATTTTCCTGTAAAATAGAAGAGACGCAGTCGGGAATGAGCGGCAAGGCCCGCCTGTTGCAACTCAGAACATAAAATGACAGACAATCAGTAAGCATAAATTGAAAGCAGTGCATTATGAAAGGAAACAGATATGATTAGCACAAGTAATGTAACGTTGCGCGTAGGAAAAAAGGCATTGTTTGAAGATGTCAGCATTAAATTTGTAGAAGGAAACTGTTATGGAATGATCGGAGCAAACGGAGCCGGCAAGTCCACATTTTTAAGAATCCTGTCGGGGCAGCTTGAGCCGACCAGCGGAGATGTCATTATTACTCCGGGACAGAGGCTGTCTTTCCTGCAGCAGGATCATTTTAAATATGATGCATACACGGTTCTCGATACCGTTATCATGGGTAATGCCAGACTGTATGAGATCATGAAAGAAAAAGAAGCCATTTACATGAAGGAAGACTTCACGGATGAAGACGGAATCAAAGCGGCCGATCTGGAAGGCGAGTTTGCCACGATGAACGGCTGGGAGGCGGAGTCCGATGCCGCCAACCTGTTAAATGGACTTGGTATTGATACGGAGCATCATTATAAGCTGATGAGTGAAATGATCGGTCCTCTGAAGGTGAAAGTACTTCTTGCACAGGCATTATTCGGGAACCCGGATATTCTTCTGCTCGACGAGCCGACGAACCACCTGGATCTGGATGCCATTGCCTGGCTGGAGGAATTCCTGATTAATTTTGAGAATACCGTTATCGTAGTATCCCATGACAGGTATTTCCTCAACAAGGTCTGCACTCAGATTGCCGATATCGACTATGGCAAGATTCAGCTCTATGCAGGAAACTATGACTTCTGGTATGAATCAAGCCAGTTGATGATTAAGCAGATGAAGGAAGCCAATAAGAAGAAGGAAGATAAAATTAAGGAACTGCAGGAATTTATCCAGCGTTTCTCAGCGAATGCTTCCAAATCCAAACAGGCGACTTCAAGAAAGAGGGCGCTCGAGAAAATTGAGCTGGACGAGATCCGTCCCTCCAGCCGTAAATATCCGTACATCGATTTCCGCCCTGACCGTGAGATTGGCAATGAAGTGCTGTGTGTGGAGAACCTCACCAAAACAATCGACGGCGTAAAAGTATTAGACGGAATTTCATTTATTCTAAACAGGGAAGACAAGGTCGCCCTGGTAGGACCGAACGAGCTGGCGAAGACGGTTCTGTTCAAGATTCTGGCCGGAGAGATGGAGCCGGATGAAGGAAGCTACAAATGGGGGCTTACCACGTCCCAGGCGTATTTCCCGAAGGATAACAGCGCCGAGTTTGACAACGACGATACGATTGTGGACTGGCTTACACAGTATTCCCCTGTCAAGGATGTAACTTATGTCCGCGGATTCCTGGGAAGGATGCTGTTTGCCGGAGAGGACGGAGTGAAGAAAGTGAAAGTTCTTTCCGGAGGAGAGAAAGTGCGCTGCATGCTTTCAAAGATGATGATTTCCGGCGCCAACGTCCTGATATTCGATGAGCCGACCGACCATCTGGATATGGAGTCAATCACAGCCCTGAATAACGGTATGACTAAGTTCCCGGGTGTAGTTATCTTCTCGTCACGTGACCATCAGATTGTGGAGACGACGGCAAACCGAATCATGGAGATTGTGAACGGTAAACTGATTGATAAGATTACCACATATGATGAATATCTGGCAAGCGATGAGATGGCAAGAAAGCGTCAGGTATTTACAGTAACAGACAGCCAGGAAGAGGATGATTAATGTTACTGTTCACAGCCCCGCGGCGTGACCTTAAACTCGGGCTTTTTGCCCCCCGTGCTTTAGATGTAAAAATATAGTGTGCCTACAATTTAAGGCAGGTGTTCCGTGATGGGAACACCTGCCTTTATTGAAGGCGGTGACCTGTGCGCAGGGCATGCAGGTTATCGTTATTGGATTGGATTTTTAGTCTTGTCATCTTTTTTCAATTTTTCTGTGTTTTCCATGTAAGTAAGATAATTAACGTAATCCACCAGCAGTCGTTTCGATTTGCTGTTGAATGAATCTATTCTGCATACAAAATCCCCAATTGTTACATTCTGAATCAGGGAATTTGAAAATTCAGGGGCGATTTTGGGATAATCGATCCGGCCCAGCAGATAATCCGTGCTGACGTTGTAGTAGGAAGACAAATTCAGCAGATGCCGCACAGGAAGTTCGGTTTTGTTGGTCTCGTACCGCGAGTATATTTGCTGTGTTGTACCAATTACTTTAGATATATCTTCCTGGGTTTTTCCATTCTTTTCACGTAAAAGGCGGAGCCGCTCTCCCAGAATTCCCATGCCATCACCTCTGATTCTACTAGCTTACAAAAAACAGTTGTAGAACTAATTTATCATACATTGAAAATATTGTATTTCATTACTCGAGAAATGATGTATAGAACTTGATTTTTACTCATAATATTTGTAAAATGGAAATCAGATCGCTGCTATTACCTTTTCACACGGTCAGCGCAGCCAATGCGCAGATCTGTCTGAACTGCTGCAGTCAGCGGCTCTTTCCGGATAAATCTTTTCTGTATTGGGCCGGTGTTTTTCCGGACTCCCGTTTGAATACCTGGGCGAAGTAGGACTGGGAGGAAAATCCGGTCAGAGAGGCTATCTGGGCGATGGAATGATCGGTGGTAAGCAGCAGTTCCTTGCTGATTTCGATACGCCGCGCATTCAGGTAGTTAATAGGGGACAGGCCGGAATACCGGGTAAATGCATGGACCAGATAGTATTTGCTCATATGTGTCAGCGAGGCGAGCTGATCCAGAGTAATGCTGTCTGCAAAATTAGAATCCAGGTACCGCTTAATCTGACTGCACTCCTTTGTCATCCTGGACGGGGTGAAGTGAGCCGGAAGAAGCTCCTGCTTCCGGACAAGGCGGATCAGCAGGACATCCAGAAGAGCCTGGCAGGCTGCGCCGTAACCGGCCTTCTGTTCTTCCGCCTCCTCCAGTAAGAGAAGAAGGATGGACAGAAGCTCCGTATCTGTTCCATAATGGCAGATAAAGAACCGTTCCAGGTTTTTGTTATCGCGGAAGGCGATTCCGCTCACACCCACGGCAATATACTCCAGGGGATAGCAGTCAAAAGAAAGTTCCGTATGCTCCATGTCAGGCGGAATAATAATCAAATCTCCTTCGCTCACCTGATATTTTTTGCCTTCCAGCGCGAAGAATCCCCTGCCCTCCGTAATGTAGATAAGCTCAGAGAAGTGATGGATATGGGGAATGCTCTGCCAGTCATTTTCATATTTTGAGGTGGAAATGTACAGAAGGCTGGCGGTCAGTTTCTCAAAGTCTTCATTATTAAAAATGTATCGGCTGCTGCTCATAAAAGTACCTCCAAATAGGAATGTTAAGAAAATTATAGAAAAAATAAAGAGATTTGTAAATATCAGGTTGAAAAATGTCGATACAGGAGCAATAATTATAAAAAAGCTGACAAGAATCTGCTAGCGTCAGCAGGTCAGAATGAATATAATGTTACTAATCAGCCGTAACCGCCATAAAAATCATTTTATCGGCAAAAAAGTCCGGGCTGCGCAGTTAGAATTAAGAGGTGAACTACAAAGGATTTCAGGAGGATACTGAATGATGAAAGTTAGAGGAAGACTTACACTGCCTACAGACGTAGATATGGTGGAAGAGACACTGAAGTTAAAAGAAAGGCTTGATGCCGATGCACTGAGAGATTGTGACGGCACACAGATGCCTTCCGAACTTTTAAAAACTGGTGCAAAAATTTACGCAACCTATTATACAACCCGCAAAGATAACGAATGGGCGAAGAACAACCCGGAGGAAGTACAGCAGGAATATCTGATAACGGATCGCATCACGGCTACCAGCTGGACGCTTTCCATTGAACTGATGAAGGGATTCCACACACAGCAGCTGAAGGTCAACACGATAGATGAGCCAAAGCGCTGGTGGGAGGTCATAGACAGGACAACCGGCAAGGTGGTCCCTGTAGAAAACTGGTTTTACGATGAAGCAACCGGAGAAGTGATTATCAAGAGTATCCCATATCACCAGTATACGGTCAGCTTCCTGGCTTTTTTGATCTGGGATCCGGTTCATATGTATAATTACCTGACGAATGACTGGCATGGGGCCGAACATCAGATGACCTTTGATGTACGCCAGCCGAAGACACAGGCATATGTAAAAGAGAAGCTGAGAAGCTGGTGCGAGGAAAATCCGGATGTGGACGTAGTGCGGTTTACCACCTTCTTCCATCAGTTTACCCTGACCTTTGATGACCAGAAGCGTGAGAAGTATGTGGAATGGTTCGGCTACAGCGCCAGTGTTAGTCCCTACATACTGGAGCAGTTTGAGCATTGGGCAGGCTACAGGTTCCGTCCTGAATATATCGTGGATCAGGGATATTTTAATTCAACCTTCCGCGTTCCTTCGAAGGAATTCAGGGACTTTATCGAATTTCAGCAAATAGAGGTCAGCAGGCTGGCCAAAGACCTGGTGGACATTGTCCATGCCTACGGCAAAGAAGCCATGATGTTCCTGGGAGATCACTGGATCGGAACGGAACCGTTCGGCAAATACTTTGACAACATCGGTCTGGATGCCGTGGTAGGTTCTGTCGGAGACGGAGTTACAATGAGGATGATATCCGATATCAAGGGTGTTAATTACACGGAGGGCCGTCTTCTTCCATATTTCTTCCCGGATGTATTTACGGAGGGAGGGGATCCGATCGGGGAGGCACAGGATAACTGGATGAAGGCCAGGAGAGCGATTCTGCGATCTCCGCTGGACCGGATTGGATACGGTGGTTATCTGAAGCTGGCTTCCGAGTGGCCCGGCTTTATCGAACAGATAGAAAAGGTGGTCGGTGAATTCCGCCAGATTCATGAGGCAATGGAGGGAACCAGCTCCTATATGGCGCCGTTTAAGGTGGCAATCTTAAACTGCTGGGGAGAACTGCGCAGATGGATGTGCAACCAGGTTCACCACGCGATCTGGCACAGGGAAATTTATTCCTATGTGGGGGTGATTGAATGCCTGAGCGGAATGCCGGTGGAAGTACAGTTCATAAGCTTTGACGACGTCCGTAACGGAATTGACCCTGATATTAAAGTGATTATCAATGCCGGAGATGCGTATACGGCCTGGAGCGGAGCGGAGAACTGGACGGATGAGAAAGTAGTTACGGCTATACGCCGCTTCGTTGACCAGGGAGGCGGATTTATCGGCGTGGGTGAGCCGACTGCCTGCCAGTATGAGGGCCGGTACTTCCAGTTAAGTGATGTTCTTGGGGCCGACAGAGAGATGGGATTCTCCATGAGCACAGATAAATACAATGAACTTTCTCCAAAATACAGGGACCATTTTATATTGGAAGATATAAAAGGTGAGATAGATTTCGGGGAGGGCAAGAACCGGATTTATGCCCAGGGCGCCAATTATGAGATCCTTGATATGGATGGAGAGTACAGCAGGCTGATTGTAAACAGCTATGGGAAAGGACGCAGCGTTTACTTCACAGGTCTTCCATATTCGCCCCAGAACTGCAGAATCCTCCTAAGGGCTATCTACTATGCCGCCCACAGGGAAGAAGAGATGAAGAAATATTATGTGACGAATGTGGAAACGGAAGTTGCCGCATTTGAAAAAGCCGGCCGCGTTGCCGTAATTAACAATTCGAAAGAGGATCAGATGACCGACCTCTATATCCATGGCTCGCTGAAATGCAGTTTGGATATGAAGGCAATGGAGATGGTCTGGGTTGAGATTTAGGAGTGCAGAGGCGGACATCCGGATATGGGCCGACTGAGGCCGGTTCAGGTTCTTCGGTACATTCCGGCGGTGCCGCTCTGTATCAGGCCGCTGCCTGAAAAGATAAGGAAATAAAAACCTTATCTTTTCAGGCTTTTTTATTTTACAGGAATTTCTCCTGTTAAATAAAAACCGCTCCGCGGAGGCTCGCAACTCTAAAGAGGGCTTGTTCACTTAGCGGGATTCTTTCTTGGCTTATTCAATAATTGAATGTATACCATAAGTATTATTCAGTTGCTTAATAGATAAAACCATCCTATTATGAAGATACAAATAGTTTTTGCGATACGGAACTCGAGCAGAAAATATTAATTTCAAAAAGGAAAGGAAGAAGGTTATCATGGCAAACAAAAAAGTTGAAATTATGATTGATGATGTCAGGCTTGTTGCGGAGCTTTATGTTGATGATGCTCCGATTATCTGTAACATGATTTTGAACAATCCGGGACAGAGGGCAATCATCCAGCACGCAAAGCTGAACGGGCAGTTATTCTTCGGCACGCTTCCCTATGCCTGTGGATTTGAGAACCAGTGCAGGGGAGGAGACTTAAAAACATTTGATCTGGCATACTACCCTCCCAGGAACCAGCTCTGTTTCCTGTACGGAGTAGGGACTGACGAGCCGCTGCCTATCAGCCGCATTGGCCGTATTGTAGAGGGGATGGAGGCCATGCAGGTTGTTGGAATCAAGAACTGGTTAAAGCAGGGCAGCATGATGACAATTACCGGTGAAGTAGAATAAGGAGGTGCACATAATGAACTGGAAGGCAGCGATTGACAAATTTGAAGAGAGACGTCTTGCAATCTGGGAAAATATGCCGCAGGATGTTTATGATTTGAGTGGCGGTAAGGTGCCGGGCGATACGAATGTATATGGACAGTATGTCACAACGATGATGTACGCAGATTCAGAACTCAGAACACTGTGTGATGAAGTCCTTTTTTATATGATAGAGACGGCGAAAGAGGGGGATGTGGATCTGCGCACATTGATTCACTTTGCAAAACGCATACTGGATTATAAAGCAAAATTCTTTGTGTTTACCGGTGTTCCTATGGCAAGTGAGCTTTTATTTATGTATCTGGAAGCGCTAGATTCGGTTGAAACACTGGAGGAGTTTGTACATCTGAGTAATGCGGCGCTTAAATATTTTAACCGCCATCATATGTGGGTGGATCTCATCATACCGTGGGGCGTTTATAACGGTTTTGCAAAACAGGATTTTGCACAGTATCTGTAAGTAATACGTCATAATATAACGCTAACAGACAGGCGGCGTTCCCTATTCCCACACGGGAAAACAGGAACGCCGTTTTAGTCCCTCCTATCAGCACACTGGTATGTGCGGGTTTTTTAAACTTTGTAATCCACGGGTACTTATCTAATATTTGAATTTCTGATAAATCAACATAATCACAGCAGCGGCTTTTTGCATTTCATATTCCAAGATATTCCTTTGTAATAGAAATAAACTCCTCGGCAGCAGGGGAGGCATGTTTAATGGATCGGATGGCAAGGCCCAGGATCCGGCAATGATCGCGGATCAGAGGCTTGGTGACAATATTATCGAACCGGAAGGGCAGAGCCAGTTCAGGAATCAGGGAGACACCCAGATTCTGGCCAATCATGGAAAGGGTAGCCATATCTCCCTTGATACGGAATTTAATCTCAGGGTTCAGTTTTTCCGCGTTCATTACCTGCCAGACATCCTCGTCGCCTCCCTCGTGCGGGATAATAAATGGGTATTTTACCAAATCGGCAGGATCCACCTTTTCACAGCCGGCCAAAGGATGCTCAATGGGGAGAACCGCGAGGATCGTATCCTTATACAGCGGGATAAAGTCATAATTTTCGGGCACCGGCATGGACATGAGACCGATATCGATTTTACCGTTCGTCAGCCATTCCTCCAGATCATAATGATTTCCTTCAAAAACCTGCAGCCTGACACCGGGATGAAGGGAAGAAAAACGGGAGACAATGGGCGGGACCCACTTGACGGAGGCGCTGTAGAAAGCCCCCACCCTCAGGGAACCGATTTCAATCCCCCGGATTTTACATGAAATTTCCTTCAGCGTTTCATCGGCAGACACAATCTGCTGCATGTAATAAATCAAAGGTTTTGCGTTTTCCGTTGGGAAAACGCCATCCTTGCCGCGTATCAGAAGAGGAAACCCCATCTCTTTTTCCAGGGAGGAAATCATATGGCTGATTCCCGGCTGGGTATAGACCAGGGCTTCCGCTGCTTTTGTGAGACTGCCGTACTCTACTGCCTTCAAAAATGCGCTGTATTTCAATATACTCATCGTCTGTCACCCTCATTCAATTTTGTAATGTAATCCATAATAATTATTCAATTGCTTAATGTGTTGAAATAATATACCATACATTTATAGATAATTCAACACAAATCGACAAAAATATCAAGCAACTATGATGCAAAGCAAAAGAAAAACAATATTTCGGCAGAGTCTATACGGATAACAGATAAAATGGTGCCGCAGGATAAAGGATTGGAGGAGACGCATGAAGAAGATTATCAACAGACCGGAACAGGTTGTCACGGAGATGTGTCAGGGGATGGCGCTTGCACACCCGGAATTACTGTACTCAGAAAAGTACCGGTTTATAACGAGAAAAAAGCTGAGTCAGGATAAGGTGACATTGATAAGCGGCGGTGGAAGCGGCCATGAACCTGCCCATGCTGGTTTTGTGGGGGAGGGCATGCTGGATGCAGCCGTCTGCGGCGATGTTTTTGCTTCTCCATCCCAGATACAGGTATATCAGGCAATCAGAGAGACAAAAAGCAGAAAAGGCACTCTTTTGATTATAAAAAACTACAGCGGAGATATGATGAACTTTAAAAATGCGGCGTATATGGCAGGCGAGGACGGAATTCAGGTGGACTATGTTAAAGTGGATGACGATATCGCGGTGCAGGACAGCCTCTATACGGTGGGCCGGCGCGGGGTGGCCGGGACGGTCTTTGTACATAAAATTGCAGGCGCAGCGGCATTAGCCGGATGTAATCTGGAAGAAGTGAAGGCTATTGCCCAAAGAACGGCATCATCGGTAAAATCAATCGGTTTTGCCTTCACCTCCTGTACCGTGCCGGCTAAGGGAACGCCAACATTTGATATCGGGGAGGATGAGATGGAGTATGGTGTCGGCATACATGGAGAACCGGGAATCAGACGGGAAAAACAGCAGGATGCGGACACAGTTGCCGAAAGAATGGTCTCGCAGCTTTTAGAGGCGCTTGGGATATCAGAACAGTCTGAGGAAGAAATTGCAGTCCTTGTAAACGGACTTGGAGGGACGCCCATGCAGGAATTATATGTCCTGAACCGTTCCGTACGGAAAGCGCTGGCAGAGAGGGGAATCAGGAAGGCGTATACCCTGGTGGGAAATTTTATGACCAGTATTGATATGATGGGGGCCTCTCTGTCGATATTGAAGCTGGATTCTGAAATTAAAAAATATCTGTTTGCCCCTTGTCAGACTCCGGCGCTCAAAATAGACGGCGAACCGGAACTGGAAGAGTTTGGGCTGCCGGAGTGCAAAACGGTACGTGACAAAGCGCCGGATAAAACCGGAAAGAACCGGGGAACAGGAATAATCAAAGACGAAGAAATATCTCTACACAATATGATTTTTATGATAGATTGTATAGGAGGATATATCATCCAAAATGAAGTTCCTTTCTGTGAATTAGATTCACACGCTGGGGACGGCGATTTCGGGATGAGTGTGGCAAAAGGATTTAGGGCGCTTGAAAGAGAATGGGAAGAGGTGATTGCGGAGTCAGACGATATTGCTTCATTTCTGAACGCCTGTTCCCTGATTATCATGGAAAACTGCGGCGGTGCTTCCGGGCCAATTTGGGGATCGGCTTTCCGGGCTGCATCTAAAGCGGCGGAAGGAAAGAAAACACTGAACGCTGCAGATATGGCAGAAGTGCTTGCAAAGGCGGTGCAGGGAATCCAGGCGACCGGAGAGCGTTCCTTTGGACGAGGGGCCGTTCCCGGAGACAAGACCCTGATCGATGCCCTGGTTCCCTGTGCAGATACTTGGAAACAGCTGGCAGCGGAGGGAACCCCTATACTCCGGATCTTTACGCAGGCAGCAAAAGCAGCGGAAGAAGGGGCGGAAAGCACAAAGAAAATTGTAGCCAGAATGGGGCGGGCAGGTACAGTGGGTGAGAGGAGCCTCGGATATCCGGATGCAGGCGCCTACGCTCTGGGGGCAATTTTCAGGGAGCTGGCCCGCAGGCTGGAGCAGGCCTGAGCCTTTGTTTCTGCCGGAGGGCGTTTGAAAATTCAGACAATGAAACTGTAAAGACTATAATTGATACAGGGCCGGAGGGTGAAAAGATGGACTATCAACTTGAATTAATTGACGTAGCAAAACAGTATAAGGAATTTCTTGCGGTGGACAGCGTAAATCTGCAGATAGAAAAAGGAGAAATCGTCTCTTTTCTCGGTGCCAGCGGCTGCGGTAAAACAACGACACTGCGGATGATTGCCGGACTGATCGAACCGACCAGGGGAACGATCCGTATTCAGGGCCGTGATATGAACGGAATTCCTCCCCATAAAAGGGATATCTCCATGGTATTTCAAAACTATGCGCTGTTTCCCCATCTCAGTGTATATGAAAACATTGTTTACGGACTGAAGACGAGAAAAATTAAAGATAAGAAGGTTCTGATGGAGAAAGCAAGGGAGATGATGAATTTAGTTCAGCTTGAAGGTGTGGAAAACAGGCTGCCCAAGGAACTGTCCGGCGGTCAGCAGCAGAGAGTGTCGCTGGCAAGAGCCATGATTGTAGAGCCGAAAGTGATGCTGTTTGACGAACCGCTGAGTAATCTGGATGCCAAGCTGAGGGAAAAAACGAGAGTGGAAATCAGGAATCTGCTGAAGAAAATGAATGTCACGGCCATTTATGTTACCCATGATCAGGAGGAGGCCCTCACCATCTCAGACCGGATAGCCGTCATGAATAAAGGCCGGATAGAACAGATCACGGAACCAAGCAGTCTTTACACCCGTCCCGCAACCCGGTTCATAGCCGGCTTCGTGGGCCATGCCAATATTGTGGAAGGCAGTGTGACAAAGGCTACGGAGGACAGATTTGCCGTTAAGCTTACAAGCGGTGAAGAAATCTGGGCAAAGGCGGATCCGGTTAAAAAGACGTCGGCCGGAGATGGGGCTGTCCTGATCATAAGACCGGAAAATATCCGTCTCCATGATGAAAAACCGGACAAGAGCAATATTCTTTCCGGAACGGTAAAAGCAAAAATTTATTTGGGTTCGACTTTGCGCTATGTGATCGAAATGGCGGGAAATAATGATTTTGAAGTGGATCTTCACACCAAGGATGAGGGAAGGGCTGTTGAGGGTGACATGATATATCTGGAACTCGACGAAAATGGACTGATCCTGGTTGAAAGATAGAGAATGAGAGGAGAGGAACAAATGAAAAAACAAATCAAATCGGTTATGGCACTGTTGATGGCAGGTATGCTGACAGCATGCGGTTCTTCCGGCGCTTCGGAAAGTCCCGCAAAAACCCCTGATACGGAAGCTCCGTCTGCGGCGGAGGCCGGCACACAGGACGCAGGTACGGAAAGCAAAGATACGGGCACGGCAGATTATTCCGGTGAGACTCTGGTAGTCCAGGTCTGGGGCGGAACTTATGAAGAAACACTCAGAAACTACATAATTCCTGCCTTCGAGAAGAAGACGGGGGCTAAGGTTGAAGTCGTAAGCGGTGCGGCTCCGCTTTCCCAGCTGGCCACGGAGGGTGATGCGGCTTCCATCGACGTGCTTCACGTGGACTGCAGTGAAGTTGTACAGGGAACGAATATGGATGTACTGGAGACACTCGATTTCAGCAAGATGTCAAACGCGCCGGATTTATACGAGGAAGCCCATATGTATGACACGGCGGTTGTGACGAACTGGGGCACCTACGGTATTATATACCGCAGGGATCTTGTGGAAAAAGAACCCGTGAGCTGGCTGGATCTCTGGGATGATGCCTACAAGGGCGGAAAAATCGGCGTTATTGATTACAGCATGGGCGGCGGTCTGGAATTTGCGGAAGCAATTTCACGTATCCAGGGATATACGTTGGCAGATCAAGAGAACTGGGATAATCTGTTTGCAAAGCTGTCCTCCCTGAAACCAAACATCGGTGTTTATGCAAGTCAGCACTCTGATATCGAGAGCATGCTCAGCAACGGAGACATCGTCATGTCTGTTGAGACAAACGGCCGTGCCATCGGCCTGATGAAGGAGGGCTATGATATCGGCTTCTGCCAGCCGGAAGAAGGCTCTATTGCAATGACATCTCTGGCTGCCATAAGTAAAGGCTCCACAAAGAAGGAACTGGCATATTTATTTGTAAACGAACTGATTTCACCGGAAGGACAGAAAGCCTATGCGGAAAATAATTACTATGCTCCTTCCAACGGAAAAACCGTGATTGCGGAAGAACTCCGCGAATATATGCCATACGGCCAGGAACAGGTATCCAAACTGCTTTATATGGATTCTGAGACGCTGGAACCGGTTAAAGCGGCGCTTATTGAGAGATGGAATAAAGAATTTAAATAAGCAGGTGAGGACGCCGCCGCAGGCCAGCGGCCGCTGAGTGTCTCACACGTTAAGTGCGGGGGCGGACCTTGTCGCGGCCCCGCACCACACCGGACATGGTACGTTCCGGACGCGTCCTCCGGGCCTCAGTTAAATCTCCAATGTACAGAAAGAGAGGTATTTCCATGGATAGAGAAAAAGACACATGGTCTTATGTGAATAAATGGTACTTAATTATTCCCCTGGCTTTCCTGACATTTTTCTTTGTCGCTCCGCTGGTTAAAATGTTCTATCTGAGCCTTTTCCGGTTTAACGGGGTCAACAAACCGTTGGGAGCGTTTACCCTGTCCAACTATGATAAATTTTTAAAAGACGGATATTACTGGGGTGTCCTTGGAAAGACGGTCGGACTCAGCTTTTTATCGGCAATCATCTGCGTTATCCTCGGATATCCTATTTCATATCATCTCAGCAGAATGCAGGGGAAGAAGAAAAGTATCATTACGGCCATGGTCATGCTGCCTCTCTGGGTTTCGATCACGGTTCGAATGTTCGGACTGATGACGATGATTGAGTGTGGTACATATCTCGCCGTTGAGATTGGGCTGGTCTACTGCGGCCTGCCCTACATGATTATGATACTGACAGGGCCAATCGGAAATGTGAGCCAAAGTGTTGAAGAGGCATCGTACGTATGCGGAGCCGGTTTCTGGGAAACATTTTTTAAAATTACATTTCCACTGACAATCAAAGGCGTAATTTCAGGATTTATGCTTGTATTTGCATTAAATACAGCGGCTTTCGTCGTGCCGGTTATGCTGGGAAGCGGGAAAATTGTCACCATGACCACCCTGATTTACCAGCAGGCAACTTATATTTATGACTGGGGCTTTGCGGCTGCGATTTCCGTAATTTTTCTGATCGTATCCATGGCTCTTACAAATTCAGGAAAACTGTATGATATTTACTGTGAAAAAAGGGCGGAACGTTCTTCCAGAATATTGAGAGATGAGCTTCGCAGAGAGGGGGAATAAGATGAATTTTACTAAAATTGCGGGGAAGGTATTCAGAACTCTTGTATATATGTTTTTGCTCTGCCCTCTCTGTGTAGTGATCTGTACGGCCTTCAGTGATACGAACAGAGTTATTTTCCCGCCCCGGGGATTTACGCTCAAATGGTTCGGGAGAGCCTTTGCCAACACGGAATTCCTGAGCTCTTTGATTTTGAGCGTAAAGATAGCCTGCGTCAGCGTTGTTATAGCCTGCGTACTGGGAACGATGGTGAGCCTCTGGTTCTGGAAGTCCGGCAGCAGGGTAAAAGGGATTTTTGAGACGATTTTTTTATCGCCAATCGTCATTCCGACTATCATCAGCGCCGTTGCATTTTTGCAGTACTTTGCCATTTTCGGAAATATGTTCACGAACTATTGGAAGTTGTGCCTGACTTATGCGATCATAGAAATTCCCTATGTCATCAGAACCGTCACGGCCAATCTGGTGGGACTTGATACCGGATTCGAGGAGGCTTCCCTGGTACTTGGCGCTTCGCCGGTCAGAACTTTGTTCAAGGTCACGCTTCCATGTATCCGCCAGGGAATCATCGGCGGAGCCGTTTTCTCCTTTGTCGTCGCCTTTGACGAATGCGTTATTATCATGTTCATGAAGAGCGCTAAGACAGTAACCTTCCCGCTCCGTCTTTATTCTTATATAACTGAGTCGTTCACCCCGCTCATATCGGCTTTTGCAACCCTGTTTATTATCGTTGCAGGGGTAGTAATCTATATTGTGGAACGCAAGATTGGACTCAGCAAGCTTTACTGACCGGTTCTGCGGCCCTGTACGGCTTTCCTGTACGGCAATGGCCCTCCATACCGCATGGGTCGGCCAAAGCGCCGTAATGCGGTAAAATAAATTCCCGGAATAAACTTGCCGTTATTCCGGGAATTTTGACGTTCACTGGGGCTAAGGAAGTATGGCGATAAAGTGACTGCACTGCGGCGGCAGGCAATTATGCAGCCGAAGCGCCCTCCGCAGGCAGAGAATCCCTCGAGCGGTATTCTTACTCAAGGAATATATACCCATAATATGGGTATTGACGTACCCATAATTTAGGTATATGGGAAAAGCATACCTGATATAATAACTTCAGAGGTGTGCAATGGGAAAGAAAACGTCAGTGGAAGATTTATTAAAGGCAGATGGCAAATTAAAGGAATTACGCAAAAGGCGCAACTTAATACAGGAGCAGCTGGCTGATGAGATAGGTACATCTCAGCAGACGGTCAGCCGCGTTGAAAAAGATAAATTATCAATGTCGATTGAAACTTTGATACGTCTTACCGTTTATTTCAATGTTTCTGCTGACTACATGCTGGGAATTTCCGATCTGGTTCAGCCGGAAGACTCCATTAAAATCCATGAACTGGTCCAGCTTTACAGAGGCCTTAATGAACGTGATAAGGAATTGGTATACAGTCAGGTAAAAAGAATGCATGAACTGGATCGGAAAAAGAAGAATTAGCCCCGGCCGGTTATATCCTTTGGGAAACCGGCTGAATTGACATTAAATCTAAATCAACTCGAAATCAAATCGAAAAACTCATTTCCAATCAAGATAATAATTTCCCGAAAAAAACCGTATAACAGGACAGTACCGCCCTATAAATGTTTTCGCTGCGGTCTCTTTGCCCTCAGCATAATCGACGCTCGGTATTCGGTCGGCGTCATGTCGGTGAGCTTTTTGAACTGTCTTGAAAAATAATGAACCGAGGTGTAGCCGAGCGCATCCGCAATCTGGGTAAAATTCATCTGCTGGTTACGAATCATCTGTTTGGCCGCGTTTATTTTCATCTGGTTGAAGCATTCCATCACGCCGCTACCCTGGTAGGTGCGGAATAATTTCTTAAGCTGGGACACGCCGATCAGATTATCCCGGCATATTTTTTCTACCGTAAGCGACTTTCCTATATTTCTGTCAAGGTAATCCAGGATGTCGGAGAACAGTTCATTTCCGTCTGCCAGCGCCGGAGACTTTCCGGGCGCGTGAGCGCCGTTTAGCTTATGGTTCTCCCCGAAAGCGAGCGTGCCTGAGAAGTTGCGGAACAACTGGATTAAAAACTGTTCCAGATGGATTTTGATCATCTGCTCCGCCCCGAAGGGGATACTTTCCCTGCGGCTCAGAACCTCCATATAGGGATCATCCATCGGTCCGTCGAAGGTCTCACGGGCCTCGGCAATAATCTGAGAAAGAAGATTGCGTTCACTTTCCCCGACAGTCAGTATCTTATGCTCAAAGAAAGCCATGCAGGGTTCACCCGCTTCAAAGGAGATGACCACAAGGTTCGGCGCGATAACATTATTGGCGGCCAGTGCGTGGAACTCATTGGGGCGGTGAAAGATAATCTGCCCCTGTCTCAAAATGAATTTCTCACGATCTGCCGTTACCTGGAGTTCCCCCTTATCCACATAAAGAAATTCCCAGAAATTATGGGACTCGCCGGGGAAGGTAAAATCACTCATATATTCGAAGTAGTGGAGGCTCACGATCTTCTTGATGATCAGCTCCTCCTTTAATTCGGTAAACTGGTAAGACATGCCGCCTCCTGACTGTGATTGCTGTTTTGACTGCTGCTCTTTCGAAAAAGTGGATCGGTTATTGGCCTGAACTGTTAATTATCATTTTTTACATTTTAAACCACAGATTGCTCCATGTAAAGAATAAAAGAACTAAAAGTGCAAAAAAGGAAACGTTTTGTATAAAGAAATTTGGCAATTAGTATAATATCATAGAGATATGAATTGCACTAAATGTGAAAATTCACTAAAAGTGTTAAGGAGGAAGATTTTATGAAAAAAAGAACATTAAGCGTACTTCTGACGGCGGCTATGGCAGTTTCCATGCTCGCAGGCTGCGGCAGCAAGACAGAGGCTCCGGCTGAAACAGCTCCGGCAGCAACCCAGGAGGCAGGCGGTGAAGCAGGCGGGGAGACAGCAGCTCCGGCCGAAGGCGGAACACTGGTTTACTGGTCAATGTGGGAGTCCACGGAACCGCAGGGGCAGGCTATCCAGAAAGCAATCGATGCCTTCACAGCAGAGACAGGCATCAAGGTAGACGCACAGTTCAAGGGACGTACCGGTATTCGTGAAGGTTTACAGCCGGCTCTTGACGCGGGAACCAACATCGATTTATTTGACGAAGATATCGACCGTGTCAACAAGACATGGGGACAGTACTTATTAGATCTGGAAGATTTGGCAAAGGCAGCCGACTATGAGGCGACGGCTAATGCAGGACTGATTGGCGCATGCCGTGAGGTAGGCGACGGAACATTAAAATCCATTCCTTACCAGCCAAACGTATTTGCAATGTTCTACAACCAGTCAATTTTTGACGAAGCCGGTGTTACGGCAGTTCCGACTACATGGGAAGAGCTGGATGCGGCTTGTGCAAAGATTAAAGAGGCCGGATATGTTCCGATTACAGATGACGACGCATACATCACCTGCTTATTCGGTTATCATATGTGCCGTCTGGTAGGATATGAGAGAACATCCGAGATTGTTAAGAACGGCGAATGGGATGACCCGGCAGTTCTTAAGACAGCAGAAGCTTTTGCAGATTTCGCAAAGAAAGGCTACTTCTCCGAGAATATCGCTTCCAACGTATGGCCGGCAGGTCAGAACATGGAACTGGCAGGCGGAACGGCAGCTATGTACTTAAACGGCTCCTGGCTTCCGAACGAAGTTCAGGCTATGGCAGGCGACGACTTCAAATGGGGATGCTTCAGCTATCCGGCAGTTGAAGGCGGAGTAGACGGAACAAACGCATCCAACTACGGCGCTCAGGTATTCGCCATCAACAAGAATTCCAAGAATGCAGAGGCAGCCTTCCAGTTAATCTGCAAGATTACCAAGGGTGAATTTGACCAGGTTCTGGCTGAAGAGAGCAATGGTATCCCGGCAGATACAACCAATACAGAGTGGCCGGCAATGGTACAGTGTGCACAGCCGGTTATGGAACAGCTCACAGTTCGTTATCCTTGGGCAGCAGGCGCAGAAGATAATGCAGACATGACACCAATCATCAAAGAAAACATGCTTAAACTGGTTGGCGGCAGCATTTCAGCTCAGGAATTTGTCGATGCATTAAAGAAATAAAAACTAAAAATACAATTCATAACGGAGTAGAAGCGTCCGCGCTTGAATGAAAGACTACTGAAATGAAGAATTACATGGTGGCATCGATAAAATTCATCGCTGTCACCATGTTTTTATAGAAATTCTAAAAAAAGATAAAAGGGGGAAACGGCTTGAAGAAGAATAAAGCAATGATTGTCACTTTCCTGGCTCCGGCATTATTTATGTTTATTATGGTATTCCTGTACCCCATCTGCCGGACCGTTGTGATGAGCTTCTTTAAAATAGAAGGAATCACGGATTCATTTTCGAAGTGGCAGTTTACCGGAATTGACAATTATGTTAAACTTATGAATACCACACTGTTTAAAACCTCTATGTGGAACCTGTTCCGCATCTGGTTTATCGGAGGGATCATCGTTATGTCTCTGGCGCTCTTATTTGCGGTTATCCTCACCAGCGGAATCCGTTTCAAGAGTTTTTTCAGAGCTATGATTTACCTGCCGAACGTGGTCAGTGCGGTGGCTCTGGCGACGATGTGGCTCCAGTATGTGTACAATAACCAGTACGGCCTTTTGTCGGGAGTCTTTAAAAAGCTGGGACTGACATCACTGGCCAAGATTCAATGGCTGGACAGTGATCACAAATTTTATGCTCTTTTGTTTGCCTACTGTTTTGGTATGGTAGGATACCATATGCTGATTTTCGCCAGCGGTATTGAGCGTATCAGCGAAGATTATTACGAAGCGGCGACTCTGGACGGAGCTAATAAGCTGGGCCAGTTCCGCTACATAACACTGCCTCTTTTAAAGGGCGTATTTAAGACGAATATTACCATGTGGAGCGTAACTTCCGTAGGATTTTTCGTGTGGTCGCAGCTGTTCTCCTCCGTTACGGCGGATAATCAGACGATCACTCCGATGGTTTATCTGTATATGCAGATCTTCGGCGCCGGCAACAGTGTGACGGAGCGTAACTCCGGTCTCGGTGCGGCAGTCGGCGTTATGCTGAGTGTCTGCGTTGTTCTCATCTTCTGGCTGTGCAACCATCTGCTGAAAGATGATGATCTGGAATTCTAAAAGGAGGGGAAGTTATGGCGAAAGAAAAGAAAGTGCGCGAACGCGTTAACTGGAACAGAGAACTGAAACTTGCCCCCGGCTACCTGATTCTTTGTCTCTGGATTTTATTTACCGTTGTATTACTGGGCTGGGTGGTGGGCGCCAGCTTTTCAACAACAAAGGCGATTTTCTCAGGAAAGATTATGTCCAGCGGTTTTCATTTGGAAAATTATGCAAAGGCATGGAATAACTCAAATGTTTCCACCTTTTTCATGAATTCGCTGGGATATTCGCTCATCTCCTGTACGCTGCTGATTCTGATTTGTGCTCCGGCCGCATACGTTCTGTCACGTTTTAAGTTTATCAGCAATAAAGTAATACAGACCGGTTTTGTATCGGCCATGGGCGTTCCGGTTGTTATGATTGTGCTCCCTCTGTTCGGCCTTGTGGCGGGCATGGATCTTCTGAACCACGAATTGTCTAACCGGCTGGTACTGATATTTTTGTATGTGGGAATTAATGTGCCGTATACAACGATTTTTCTTCTGACCTTCTTTGCCAATATATCAAGGGCATTTGAAGAGGCGGCGGCTATTGACGGGTGTTCACCCACAAAAACGTTCTGGCTGATTATGCTGCCGATGGCACAGCCGGGTATCATCACTGTTACAATTTTTAATTTTATCAATGTATGGAACGAATACTTTATATCCCTTATTTTCGGAAACTCCGACCGGATCCGCCCTGTTGCGGTAGGACTGTACTCCATGATCAATTCCATGAAGTATACGGGCGACTGGGCCGGTATGTTTGCGGCGGTTATTATTGTATTCCTGCCGACCTTCATACTTTATATCTTCCTCTCTGAGAAGATTATTGCCGGCGTAACAGGCGGCGGTGTCAAAGGTTAAGGCGGATTGTTCCCGTTCGCGGAACCGCGTTTTTCGCCGGGGCCGGGAACCGTGACCAGAGCGTGTTTGAAAATTCATTCCCGCCATCTGC
>NZ_KE992843.1:19846-28176 GCF_000466485.1 [Clostridium] symbiosum ATCC 14940
GGCGTCCTCACCTGCTTAACTAAATCTCCAATTAGTCCTCAGAGTCCCAAACCCGGCGGATATTTTAGCAGTTGACATACGGCTTTTCAACTGTTATAGTAACAATTGAACCAAATGGAAGGTATAGAACCAGACGTCAACCACTTGTCCGTATAGGATGCGGTCGCACTACGATAATATACCGAGCGTGGGTTGAAACAATGTTAAAGAGATGGGAGATGAAAGGATGAAGATGTATTCTTGCAGATAATGAATTTAATAATCAGCATGCAGATTGTGCGGATAAGCATCATGCGGATACGGCTGCTTCTGTCTGAACGGCGGGAGACGTATTTGCTGTTTGCAGTGCGGTTTTCATGCGATGCAAGAATATATATCCTTTTATCTTTGAATATATTAAAGTACATTTTCCGTCGGATTAAATTCCGGGATATGTGCTGTCCGCTGTCTGGGCCGCAAAGGGCCTGACGGATACCGGCCCGGCCGGCTTTCGGAACCGATATACAGGATGCAGGAATATTCTTGCATCCTTTTTGTTTAACAGAAAAGAACTCTGTTAACAGGTCAGCGTTTCACAGGAAGGTATGTCCTGTGGTATAGCGGTTATTCGAAAGGGAGGATGGAAGAATGGCACAAATACAGGTAAATCATTTGACATTTTATTATGAAGGCAGTTATGAAGAGATTTTTAATGATGTTTCTTTTTCGGTCGATACGGACTGGAAGCTGGGGTTTATCGGCAGGAACGGGAGAGGGAAAACTACATTTTTAAAGCTCCTGATGGGAAAATATGAGTACCGCGGTATGATATCGGCTCCGGTGGAATTTGAATATTTTCCTTTTGCCGTCCGGGATAAGAGCAGACCAGCGATCGATATCGTGGAAGAGCTTTATCCGGACTATGAGCTGTGGAAGCTGCTCAGGGAGATGAATCTGATGGAAATGGATGCGGAGGCTCTTTACCGCCCCTTTGAAACGCTCAGCAGCGGTGAGAGAACCAAGGTGATGCTGGCCGTTTTATTCCTGAAGGAACACAGTTTTCTGCTGATAGATGAACCAACCAACCATCTTGATACGGAGGCAAGGAGAGCGGTCAGCCGTTATTTGAATAGAAAGAAGGGATTTATCCTGGTATCCCACGACAGAGTGTTTATGGATGAGTGCATTGATCATGTGTTATCCCTGAATAAGAATACGATAGAGGTGGTACAGGGAAATTTTACAAGCTGGTGGGATAATAAACAAAGAAGAGATGAGTTTGAAGCCATGGAGAATGAAAAGCTGAAGAAGGAAATCGGCAGGCTGAAAGAGGCGGCCAGACAAGCGGAGCGCTGGTCCGACGCGGTGGAAAAGACGAAAAGAGGCACGAGAACGGGAGGGCTGAGACCCGACCGCGGCTATATCGGACATAAGGCCGCAAAGATGATGAAACGTTCCAAATCAGCGGAAAACAGGATGGAAAAGGCAGCTTCCGATAAAGAAAAGCTGCTGAAGGATGTGGAGACAGCGGAGAGCCTTAAGATTATCCCCCTTCGTCACCATAAGCAGCTTCTTGTGGCAATGGAGGATGTCACATTGGGGTATCCTCCAAAGAATCTTCCGGTCTGCAAACATTTGTCCCTGGAAATAAAAGCGGGAGACCGGACGGTTCTGGACGGAAGAAACGGTTCAGGAAAGTCATCGGTCATTAAAGCGATTCTGGGCACGGAGGATGCTCCCGGCATTCTGTCCGGAAAGATGGAGACTGCGTCCGGACTGATTATTTCCTATGTCTCCCAGGATACCTCCTGGCTCTTTGGCAGTATTGATGAATTTACCGGCAAAAATGGATTGGACGACACGCTGTTTCGGGCTATCCTCAGAAAACTCGACTTTTCAAGGGAACATTTTTCTAAGGAAATGCAGTATTACAGCGAGGGGCAGAAAAAGAAGGTTCTGCTTGCTAAAAGCCTTTGTGAACAGGCCCATCTTTATATATGGGATGAACCGCTGAATTTTATTGATGTCTTTTCCAGGATGCAGATAGAGGAGTTAATTTTGGCGCATAGACTGACTATGATATTTGTCGAGCATGACAGGGCATTTGCAGCGAAGGTTGCAACAAAACGGATCAGTTTGTATAATAGCTGATAGAATGTTACTGGTAACAGTTCAGCCACGAATTATTCCGCGAGGTGTTTTCGCTTTTTATGCCCTAAAATAAAGATAAGAGAGGTAACCAGACATGACAGAGAGGAAGAATCTTTTTTACGTTCTCAGCCTTCTGGGATTTATTATTTCATTTATTTTGATACTGAAGACCAATGGTGAAACATTCCGGTCATTCTTTTATTACGGACACGATTATTTTATGGACTTTTTCAACCACATCTGGTACGTCCGGGACAGGGCTCATGTTTATGACAGCAGCATCTATGCCAGCTTTCCGCCGCTTGCCTATGTACTCTACTACTTTCTGGGTAAATTCATTCCGGCCAGCGCGGTTGAAGGCCCGGGAAACAGGGCGGTAAGGGACAACCTGTTTGGCCTGAATCTGTATGTGGCGTATACGGCGGTCCTGGTGGTGGCCCTGGTATTTTTGGTTCAGTATTTCCTGAGAGAGAAAAAACGGCAGGAGCAGTGCCTGCTCTTGTTTATCATCCTGCTGTCGGCGCCTTTTATCGGACTTTATGAGCGGGGAAATTCCGCTTTTATTGTCCTCCTTCTGCTGTTTGGGTTTACGGCCCTGAAGGATTCAAAGGAGGCATGGAAGAGGGAGGCGGCTATCCTGCTTCTGGCAGTGGCGGCCGGGCTTAAACTGTATCCTGCCGTGTTTGGCCTTCTGTATCTGCAGGAGAGGAGATGGAAGGAGGCTGCAAGACTTACGGTTTACGGCCTTTTCCTGGTTTTCTTTCCGTTTATCTTCTTTGGAGGATTCGGGAAAATCCCGGTGCTGCTTTATAATTTTAAGGCGATCAGCAATGAAATTGTCCTCGGCGATTTGAGAAGCGCTACCTACGCGACGGTCTTTATCGGACAGAAAATGGGGATGTCCCTGCCGTTTCTGCTGGCTGCCGGCAGGGTGGTTTCGGTTCTTTTCTTCCTGCTGTCCTGCGGCTGTGTACTCCTGCAAAAAGTACTTTGGAAAAAGATGGTGCTGCTGTCGGGAATCATGATTTTCTTTCCGGTCTGGAGCGGCTCCTATACGCTCATCTACCTGACCCTGCCGCTGGTGCTTTTTCTGGCTGAGAAAAAGGAAGAGGTGACCGGATTTGATATCCTGTATCAGGTGTTTTTTGCCTGCGTTTTTACGATTCTGCTCTGGAATACCGAGTGGCTGGAAGATTTTTTTAATTCCGATTTCTCCTACTCTCTCCGGGCCGTGGGCTCCTGGGGACTGGTGCTGACGGTGATGGCCGAGACATTTTTCAGAAGGAGCCGTGGCGGGCAGAGGGAGTAAGGGAACGGTTCAAGGTCAGATGATAAAGCGCGGCGGAGGAGGGCAATAATATGTACCGGATTCTCATTGTAGAAGATGATGCGGTAATAGCATCGGCTTTGGAAAAGCATTTGGAAACCTGGGGATGGATTGTTAAGACGGTGGAAAAATTTGAAAATGTTCTGGGGGAATTTACGTCATTTGAGCCTCAGCTTGTACTTTTGGATATATCGCTGCCCTTTTATAACGGATACCACTGGTGCAGTCAGATCCGGGCAGTCTCCAGAGTGCCGGTGATCTTTATTTCTTCCGCCTCCGATAACCTGAATATCGTGATGGCGATGAATATGGGAGGCGATGACTTTATCGCAAAACCCTTTGATCTCACGGTGCTGACGGCGAAGGTTCAGGCCCTGCTCCGGCGGACGTATGATTTTGCGGGACAGAGCCGGCTGATTGAACACAGGGGAGCGGTTTTCAACTGCGACGACGGGAGCCTGACGTTTGGCAGTGAAAAGATAGAGCTGACTAAAAACGAACACAGGATATTGATGGTCCTGCTGGAAAGCAAAGGAAAAATTGTAAGCCGTGATGTCCTTATGACACGCTTGTGGGAGTCGGACAGCTACGTGGATGACAATACACTGACAGTCAATATCACCAGGCTCAGAAAAAAACTGGAACAGGCGGGGCTGTCTGACTTTATAACAACAAAAAAAGGAAGCGGTTATCTGATAGGATAGGGAGAAAGAGAAAATATGGACAGAAAAAAAGGAGACGTTAAATATCGGACAACGCAGACAGGTGAAACCGGGAAGGCAGAGCTGTTTCGTATCTATCTTGCGGAGTGCAGGGGGCCTTTTGGCCTCTTTTTGCTTTTTTGCTGTATATTTGCATGCGTATTTTATCTGTACCGTCTTCCTGCGGAAGCAGTGCTGTATGCAACGGCACTCTGCATCTTTCCGACGGCTGCCGTTCTCATGGCGGATTACAGAAGGTTCAGGAGAAAATACAGGACAGCAGAAAGAATCAGGAAGGAATTTTTGACGGATCCGGACAGCTTTTATCTGGATGAGCTTCCGCAGGCGAAATCAGCGATGGAGCTTGAATATCACAGGCTTATCTTCATGCTCTTCGAAGATCGGAAGAGGATGAGCAGCCGCTTCGAGGAATCGAAAGGCGATATGACGGATTATTATACCATGTGGGTACATCAGATTAAGACGCCAATTTCAGCCATGCGGCTTCTGCTGCAGACAGGAGGCGCGGATCTTGGCGGGGAGAATGGTGAGCTGGCGGAACAGTTATTTAAAATAGAAGAGTATGTAAATATGGTGCTGCAATATCTGAGACTGGACGGCGGAAACGATCTGGTCATTAAGACGTATGAGCTGGACGGTATCGTCCGGCAGGCGGTCCGAAAGTATGCAGGTATGTTTGTGAGGAAGAGGCTGACTCTCAATTATCTGCCGCCGCAAACTGTCGTTCTTACAGATGAAAAATGGCTGGTTTTTGTAATAGAACAGATACTTTCCAGTGCAATCAAATATACAAAGCAGGGAGGTATTTCTATCTATATGGAGGAGGGAGACGGGAAGGTGCTGGTAATCAGCGATACAGGAATCGGAATAGCGCCGGAGGATCAGCCCAGAATATTTGAGAAGGGCTTTACCGGATACAACGGCCGCCATGATAAGAAGTCCACGGGAATCGGCCTCTATCTGTGCCGTCGGATATTAAACAGGCTTTCCCATACTGTTTCGGTGGAATCAGAACCTGGGATAGGGACGAAAATCAGGCTTCATCTGGATACGGTACAGCTTGAAACAGAGTAGAGAATTTAATTGATGACGGTGACCTGTGCGCGGAGCGTGCAGGTTACCGTTAAGTTACCTTACAGAAATGTAAGGTTGCCGGGAAAAAATGTAAGCCGTATCGATGGCAGTCCGACAGGCGCTTTTATATAATACAGTTACATACAATTATCCCATATAAAGGAGGAAACCTATGGCTGTTTTAGAAGTGCAGCATTTAAAGAAAGTCTATACAACAAGATTTGGCGGCAACCGGGTACAGGCCCTTTCCGATGTGAATTTTTCGGTGGAGAAGGGAGAATACGTGGCGATTATGGGTGAGTCCGGCTCCGGGAAAACAACACTCTTAAATATACTGGCATCCCTGGACCGCCCTACGGAGGGGAAGGTCTTAATGGAAGGCAGGGACATGGCGGGAATCAGGGAAAAGGATTTGGCAGCGTTTCGGAGGAATAACCTGGGTTTTGTTTTCCAGGATTTCAACCTGCTTGATACATTTTCAATTAGGGATAATATCTTTCTTCCCCTGGTATTGTCAAGAACTCCCTATGATGAGATGGAAAAAAGACTCATGCCTCTGGCAGAAAAGCTGGGAATCAGTGAAATTCTGGATAAATATCCATACGAAATATCGGGCGGTCAGAAACAGAGGACTGCCGCCGCCAGAGCGTTAATTACAAATCCGCGTATTCTGCTGGCGGACGAACCCACCGGAGCCCTCGATTCCAGGGCTGCGGACGGCCTGCTGAAAATTTTAGGCCGGATTAACGCGGAAGGCCAGACGATTCTGATGGTGACACACAGCGTCAAAGCAGCCAGCCATGCGGGACGCGTTCTGTTCATTAAGGATGGGGAGGTGTTCCACCAGATTTACAGGGGAGGGAAGAATTCAGAGGAGCTGTATCAGAATATAGCGGATACGCTGACAGTAATTGCGACGGGCGGTGAAAGGCGATGAGCATTTTATTTTATATGAGGCTGGCAGCACAGAATATCAGGAAAAATTCCCGCACTTATGTGCCGTATATACTGACCTGTATCGGTTCCGTTATGGTATTTAACATTCTTCTTTCTCTGTCGCTCAATACGGATTTAGATGATATATACGGCGGCAGCAATATGCGGATGATACTGTGCCTGGGATGTATTATCATTGCTGTATTTACAGGGCTGTTTCTGTTTTACACTAACAGTTTCCTTATCAAACGGAGAAAAACAGAAATCGGCCTGTTTAATATACTGGGGATGGAAAAAAAGCATATTGGCCGGATTATGTTTTTTGAGACAGTGACAATCGCCATGATAAGTCTGACCGGCGGTATCGGAGGAGGCTTTCTGCTGTCAAAGGGCGTTTATCTTCTTCTCCTGCGCATGGTCAGGGCAGAAGTGCAGTGGGGATTTCACTTTTCCGGGAATGCGGCGGCGGTTACTGTTATTTTCTATGGCTGCCTCTTCCTGGTAATATTGGCCGTAAATATGGCCAGAGTCCACGTGTCCAGTCCGATGGAACTGCTTCGCGGCGGACTGGAAGGGGAACGGGAACCTAAAACAAGATGGATTACGGCTGTTGCAGGTATTGTTTTTCTGGGGATGGGATACTATATGGCCGTTGTTACGAAAAATCCCATTTCCCTGATAACCGGATTTTTTGTTGCGGTAATCTTCGTAATAATTGGGACATATTGCCTGTTCATAGCCGGAAGCACCGCAATACTTAAATTTATGAAGAGACGTAAGACGTTTTATTATAAAACGGAGCATTTTATCGCTGTTTCCGGAATGCTTTACAGGATGAAGCAGAATGCGGCGGGACTTGCGGGGATCTGTGTTCTTTCCACATCAGTCATGGTTATGCTTTCCTCTACGGTATCCCTGTACAGCGGAATCAATGATGTTCTTGAGAATCGTTTTGTCAGAGATATCAGCCTTAAGACGGGGGATATTGACGATTCGGTGAGAGAAAGGATGGATCAGATTGTGGCCGACGTCCTTCAGGAGAAGGGCCTGTGCCAGGAAAATGCGTTTCGCTACAAGGATTTTGTATTTTCGGCGTCCGAGGAGACGCCGGGGGTTCTGGTTCCGGTTGACCCGAAGCGGAGCGGGGAATTAAACAGGGTCAGAACGGTCTGTGCCATTACCCAGGATGACTACAACCGGAGTATGGGGGCCGAGCTTAGCCTGAAACCCGGCGAAGCAGTGGTATTTACAGGCGACAGCCCTTATATGGGAGACAGTCTGACCCTGTACGGCAGAACCTACCGGACGGTTCCACCTGGAGAGGCGCAGCTTTGGGACACGGGCAGCTCCTTTGGTTCCTACGGGACCTTTTATGTGATTCTTGCCGATATGGAGGAAATGAAGAAGCTGGTTTTGATGGATATGCAGTTGAACGGTGCTGCAGAGCGGGGAATACAGTATGAATATGCATTTGATTTGGATGGCAGCGGGGAGATGCAGGTACAGGCTTATACGGAAATCATGGACAGAATGAAGGAGCTTGCCGTTCCCATAAGAGGAGAGGCGGCAGCGGAAGAGTGGGGATTCTATTTTTCGCTCCATGCAGGATTATTATTTCTTGGAATTTTCCTCGGAGCCATTTTTATTATGGCGACGGTCCTGATTATCTACTATAAACAGGTTACAGAAGGATATGACGATAAGATACGTTTTGAAATCATGCAGAAGGTAGGACTGTCAAAAGCTGAGATACGAAGCTCCATCCGTTCCCAGATACTGATGATGTTCTTTCTGCCGCTGGCGGCGTCGGGTGTCCATATAATGTTTGCTTTTCCAATGATTGCAAGGCTTCTGGCACTGATGAATATGACGAATGTAAAGCTGTTCGCCTGGTGTACGGCAGGAACCTTCGGAGTGTTCGCCGCAGCCTACTGTGCGGTCTATATGATGACCTCCCGGGTTTATATGAAGATTGTAAGCTAGAGCGTGTTTGAAAATTCATTCCCGCCATCTGCATGCCCCACTTCGCGGGAGATTTGGCCCGAATTCGCTTGCCGTAGCCCACTACGCCGCGCTCATTCGGACTAAATCTCTCACAAAGTGTGACGTACATCTGACGGAAAGCAATTTTCAAACACGCT
>NZ_KE992843.1:28276-43827 GCF_000466485.1 [Clostridium] symbiosum ATCC 14940
TACATCTGACGGAAAGCAATTTTCAAACACGCTCTATGGCAAATTCAAGTGAAAGGATGTATTAATAATATGGAAAAAAAACCGGTATTAGTAATTATGGCAGCCGGAATGGGCAGCAGATACGGCGGTTTGAAGCAAATCGATCCGGTAGACCGGGAGGGAGACCTGATAATTGACTTTTCAATCTACGATGCAGTTGAAGCCGGATTTGAAAAAGTCGTGTTCATTATAAAGAAAGCGATAGAGAAAGATTTCAAAGAGCATATCGGCCGCCGCATGGAAAAGCACGTTGAGGTTGAGTATGTTTACCAGGAGACGGATGTGCTGCCGGACGGATATGAAGTACCGGAGGGCCGGGTAAAACCGTGGGGAACGGGGCACGCGGTGCTGTGCTGCAAGGATGTGATTGACGGCCCCTTTGCCGTTATCAATGCAGACGATTATTATGGCAAAACGGCATTCCGTGAAATTTATAACCAGCTTGCTTCCCATGGCGACGATGAGAAATATCAGTATACTATGGTAGGCTATGAGCTGTATAATTCAATAACGGAAAACGGCCATGTGGCCAGGGGCATCTGCAGTACGGATGAGAATCACAGGCTGGTGGATATTCAGGAGAGAACCAGAATTGAAAATCATGGCGGCAGAGCGGAGTATACCGAGGACGACGGAAAAACCTGGGTATATCTTCCCCATGGAACCATCGTTTCCATGAATATGTGGGGATTTACAAAGAGCATTCTGGCGGAGCTGGAAGCCAGATTTGTTCCGTTCCTGGAAGCAAATCTTCCTGTGAATCCGGTTAAGTGCGAATATTTTCTCCCATTTGTCGTAGATGAACTGTTAAAAGAAAACAGGGCTGAGGTAACGGTTTTAAATACTCCTGACCGCTGGTACGGCGTCACCTACAAAGAAGACAAACAAATGGTAATGGATGCCATCCAGGGTATGAAAGATGCAGGAATTTACCCCGAGAAACTCTGGGAGGACAGATAGATGGTTAGCAAGATACTGAAGACAGAAGAGGCCATAGCTAATATGAGCTATGAAGGTGCGGCGGAGGAATATTACCGTTACGGCCACGGACATATCAACGACACATTTTATGTCAGTACGATGGCGGAGGACGGGAGACACGCCTACATTCTGCAGCGGATGAATCGTGAAGTTTTTAAGGACCCTGTATCATTGATGAAGAACATCACCGGTGTCACAAGCTTTCTCAGGAGGGAGATTGAGAAGGAGGGAGGGGATCCGCTGAGGGAGACCCTGAACCTGGTGCCGGCTAAGAACGGCAGGGACTATTATGTGGACAGTGACGGCCAATATTGGCGCTCCTATTTGTTCATCGGCAATGCAACCTGTTATGATAAAGTAGTGAAACCGGAAGATTTTTATCAGAGCGCGAAAGCATTTGGCCGTTTTCAGAGGCAGTTATCCCAGTATCCGGCGGATGAACTATATGAGACGATTCCGAATTTCCATAATACTCCGGTACGTCTGGCGACGCTGAAAAAGGCGGTGGAGGAAGATGTATGCGGCCGCGCCGCTTCTGTCCGGAAAGAAATTGAGTTTGTTCTGGAACGGGCCGGGGAGGCAGGAGTGGCGATGGATATGCTGAAAGAAGGCAGGCTTCCGCTTCGCGTTACCCATAACGATACAAAGCTTAATAATATCATGATTGACGACTCGACGGGAGAGGCGCTGTGTATTATTGATCTCGATACGATTATGCCCGGGCTGTCAATCTTTGACTTTGGTGATTCTATCCGTTTTGGAGCCAACACTGCGGCCGAAGATGAACAGGACGTTTCACTGGCAGGATTATCACTGCCGCTGTTCGATATTTATACGAAGGGATATATGGACGGCTGCAATGGGAGCCTGACAAAAGAAGAGGTGCAGATGCTCCCAATGGGAGCCAAGCTTATGACGTATGAATGCGGAGTCCGCTTTCTTACGGATTATCTCCAGGGCGACGTATACTTCAAAATAAGCAGAGAGAAGCATAATCTTGAACGCTGCCATACCCAGTTTGCCCTTGTGGCCGACATGGAGAAAAAGTGGGATGAGATGAACGCGGTTGTCGGGAAATATTCCAGCCGGTCAGAAACTGCACTGACACGTTCCTAATTGAAACAACAGCACTGTCGGCAAGAACAGCAACGATAACCTGCACGCTCCGCGCACAGGTCACCGCAATACTTTACCAAAGCTTACGATAAAAAAGATGGTAATACTCGGAAAATGTATTATAATAGAGATACTCTTATAAAAATTACTGTCTGTCCGGAAAGGGGGAGCTGAATGGAAGAGCAGATTTATAGTCCGGGAATGCAGGAAATTCTGAAAGTGAATATGTTCAGCGGATTTTCGATGACTTATGCAGGAAAAAAGATTGCATTTTCAAGAAGCAGTAATATGAAATTTATTCAGCTTCTGCTTTTGCTGTTCCTTCATGCCGACCAGGGGATTTCCAAAAAAGAATTGATAGATACGCTCTATGGCTGGAATGCCGGGGTAAATCCCAACAAGAATTTGAATAATGTTATCTACAGGCTGAAAAAGCAGCTTGTTTTAGCCGGACTGCCGGAAGAGGAATATGTTGTTCTCGAAAGCGGCATGTGCCGCTGGAGCAGCAGTTTTCCGGTAGAAACAGATGCCGTCCGTTTTACCGAATGCATCAGCATGGCAAAGGAATCGGCAGGCGCCGGGCGCATCGGTTTTTTAAGAACGGCGGAACGGCTGTATACGGGTGAATTGCTGCCGGAATTTTCTACGGAGCTATGGGTCATTGAGCGGAATCTGCAGCTTAAGGGAATGTATCAGCAGGCTGTGGTGGAGCTGGGGGAATATCTCCGACAGGCCGGCGAGTATCAGGAAGAGCTTCGGCTTTACCGGAAAGCCGGCAAATTATATCCCTTTGATAAATGGCAGATTCAGGAGATTGACTGTCTGATGCTGCTGAAGGAGTATAAAGAGGCATATGACGTCTATCGGAATACGGCCAAACTCTATTGCGAGGAGCTGGGCGTGCCGCCCGGGCCTGAGATGGTAAGCCGTCTGCGCAGGATAGAGAGTCAGATTAAGAATCCGGTAGGGAATTTTGAAGATTTAAAAGAAAACTTCAGGGAGCAGAAGAATACGGGCGCCTATTACTGCCTGTATCCCAGCTTTCTTGACTCCTGCCAGCTGCTTGCGAGAGTGGCAGAGAGAAGCGGAAGATCTATTTTCCTGATGCTTCTGAACCTGACCGAGCGGATGGGGAAGGAGATAACGGATTCGGAGAAGCTGGAGACGCAGATGGAGATCCTGAAGGAGGTAATCCGGTCATCGTTCAGAAGAGGAGATCTGTTCACCACCTACAGCAAGAGCCAGTATATGATTATTCTGGTCGGAACAGAGAAAGAGAACTGCAACAAAGCATTTACCAGGTGTCTTGACAGATGGAAGCAAACCGAAGGAGCAAAAGGGGAACTCAGTTATTCGGTAGAGTCCCTGGTCAAAATGTTGAATCCTGAACTGTCACAGGAGGGGGAAACTCCGGACTGGAAATGAGATTCCGGTATAAACAGGTAAAAAAGTTATAAAAACAGTAAAAAGAATAAAAAAATCAGGAGCTGCTATTGGCGAGGTAATTCGCGAGGCAGCTCTTTTGTTATAATAAAAATAATACGCTTAAGCTGATAGACGCTGCTCTGGATGATTAAAGAATTAAAACGGATAAATGAGGAGAAAAAATGGCGGGAATGTTCAGGAAAATAAAAGAGGATGGCAGGTTAAGACGAACGATGGCCGCATGGCTTGGCATCTGTATAGTCGTGCAGATGGTGTTCGGCAGCCTTGGCGCCGTTCGTACGTATGCCGGCGACACGATTTATAAGGTAATCACGGTCAGTGAAAAAGAGATTATAAAAGGTGTGAAGCGGGCGGCCGGCAAGGACCATGAGTATGTTCCGAATATAGACAGAAAGAAGCTTCCCTATGCAAATGAAGAGCTGAAAGATGATGCAATTGACAAGATTACGCCTTTCCTGATGGGAACATCCATTATTGAACAGAAAAAGGCGGGCGATAATTGTTCTGTCATTGTGGCAGTCAGCGGGGAGGAGCTTCCGGCATCGGGCAGTGAAGCCGAATACGCAGCAGAAAACGTAATATTTATCGGATTTAATGGAAATAAGGACAGTGACTGTGTATTTACGCTGCAGATAGTCGATGCGAACGATATCGTAATACGCTCTATGACAATTATTACGTATAAACAGGACGGCGCAGCAGCCACGCCGCCGGAGGCCAGCGGCTCGGAAGCGACGCCCTCCGAGGATGGCACGGAACCGGCAAGCCCGTCCGCCGCCACATCTTCCACAGCAACCGGTTCTGAGATGCAGGGATACGGCTTTGCCGAAGCAGGGGCCAGGGAAGAGCTGGGAGAGGATGAACTGACGGATTTGGTGCAGAACGGAGACATTTCCACTCCGGGAGAGGCAGCCTCACCCGGCAGTCCGGATGACCCGAAAGATGCGGCAGGCCCCAGAATGACGGTACCGGCAGGCGGATTTTGTGTCGCATTTGCGGAGAGCGGTACGAATGCGCACGGAAAAATAGCACAGGTTCAGGCCTTTCTGGCCGATGGTGAGGAAAAGGTAATGTCAGGCGCAATCGGAACCTTTCATATTGCGGCCGATTACAGTGTAGTTGACGAAAAACTGCCGGAATACGCTTATTTCACAGTAAGATTCAAGATAGAGGATGATAAGGGCAATGACTACGGGAATGTAAAAGGCCCGGAAAGTGAGCCGAGCGCCAGGCCGGTTTCGTCCCTGAACAGTGAAAAACAAAGGGAATGGAAGGCCATCCACGAACTGCTGTTGGAATCTTCCGAATATGCGGACGCGGCGCAGTGTAATGACTGGCAGATGATAACGGCGGAAACGAACACCTATTTTTATTCCACCGGGGCCGGATTAGCGGTATTTGGAATCAGGAACGGCGGAACTGCAATCACGGATCTTCCAATATTCTTTACCTTTGATAACTATATTACACCGATTGGTTCCGCAATTACGGCTACACCGGGAATCCTGAACAGGGAGGAGCTTAAAGAGGCATATGAGAGCAGCGCAGGCCCTGCTCACAGCGGAGATGCTGCCCTGATCGAAGGGGAAGCAGTCACCATGAGAAGCAATGCCCGGTACTGGTGGCATGATGTAAAGCTGTCCAATACCGGCAGTCTTGGCAATATGGCGGCAGGAACAAATGTGGGAAATGCTGACGGTGAAATTATTTACAAAATTTCAGCAGGAAAAGATTACAGAAGCGATGTGGGCCGCCTCTATACAAAATCTTATTCAGTCCTCGACGTTATTGCATTTGACGGGTTTGCCCTGGATATTTCCGGATATGGATTATCTGTTGATGCCTCAGTCAAAAAAGGGGAACTGTATTTGACAAAAGATGGCCGTAATGTGGCAAAGCTGATTGGACTGAAGCTTCCGGGAGGATATCATTCCGGTGAAGTAAAGGTGACGCCGGTTTACCAAAACAACGATTCTTCAACGAATATCATAACCGGTTTTGAAGTGCGCTACACGGCAGAAAACAAAACTTTGGCAACAGACGGGCCAAAAGATATGGCGGACATCGTAAGTGATGAGATGAATGTCTACCTGGGAATCGGTTCGGTTCTCAAAAAGGCGGCTGGCATCATTAAATATGACGGGAATGCAGCAGTTTCCGGCCGGAATCCGTCGGTGTCGTGCAAAGCGTATTTTGACGCCTATTCCATCATGTATGATGAGACGGCAGACAACACGGACCTGGAAAAGAACGACGGAGAAACAAATCACCACAGTGAAGCAGAAAATAACCTGACTGCAAATTCCGCTTATCCTCTGACGAAAGAGGCATATACAGACAGGGACTGCAAGGTTAAGGCAGAGGGGGAAAATAAGATATTCGAACCCGGCCGGGAAGTCCGTTATAAAATCAAGGTCAAAAATAATGGTTATGCAGAAGAACGGTTTGACATCGTGGACTCTCTTCCTGCGGGGCTTGACACTGCGTCGGTTAAGACATTAAAGGTGATGGTGGAAGGAAAACAGCTTCCGGCAGACGCTTTTACGGATCTTCCTGCCAATACGGCCGTTTCCCCGGCCGTCAAAGTATGGGGAAACATTCTGATTCCGTCCGGCGGGGAAGCAGTTGTCATATTTGAAGCCGCCTTTAAATCGAAAACAGAGTTTTCCGGTAATAACATCAATACGACGCAGACCAATTCAGCCGGATGGTACCGCAGTTCAGATGTGCAGAGAGAAAAAAGCCTTGGCAGGGATGATGCGACGGTATTCGTGAACCTGAATACTTTACAAGAGAGCGATGTCACATTCAGGAAGACCATCGTAAATGCCGGAACAGGCGGCAGCCAGCCGGCAGTGGGCAGCGACGTGACATATAATCTCATGGCGGGATTAACCGGAGGCGTACACAATTCCCACTGGATTACGGTAAAAGACGAATGGCCCGGCTCCGTAACGTTAAAGGAAATCTCCAATATTCCTTCACAGGCAATTATCATCATAAAAGAGAATGGGACGGAGATTAAACGCTATGAGAATAAGGGAAACAGCGCGGCTTCCTGGAGCGCGTTCTCGCTTGCAGGGAAATCCGGAATTACCGTGGAAGCAAGAGTCTATCTCAAACCTGGTGTGACGGAGAATATTAAATTAAAGGGGAGGATTGAGGCCGAAGGCGAGATTACCAACCAGGCTCATGCAGGAGGCGGAGAAGGAGAGGGCTTCGATAAGCCGGGTAGCGCAACTCTTTATGCAATCGGAGCATCGATTGAGAAGAAAGCTTATTTTATCGGAGCATCGGAAAAGGGCAGTATTACAGAGCAGAACAGCAGGCGCCATCCTGTCGATCAGAGCGTTACGTTCCGGGCCGGAGACGTGGTATGTTATGAGATGACGCTTAAAAATACGGGTATTGACAGGTTTAAGGCTAATGTCTCGGACGACATATCAAACCTGTTCGGAGACGGAATCCGCCCGATTTATGCAAACGCGGATTTGGGTGAACCGGGATCTGTATTTATGAAGAAAACGGGAGCTAAGGGCTGGCTCAGTTTGACGCCCGGCCAGAGCGGGACAAAGGCATTGGATGAGAACGTGGAACTGGCAAAGGGGGAAAGTATTGTTTTCCGTATCTATCTTGAGATACCGGAGGGAGCATCGGTTCTGTTCCCCGAAAATACGGTCAGCGCTTCTCTGGCCTATGATAAGGAACCGGAGCGGAAATTTGCGATCAGGGCGTCCGCCTCAATTACAATTAACGAGGATGTCCAGAAGGCCTCGATTGATAAAGAGGTATACGCGGTCGCCAGGGAGCTGAAAGAAGAAGGGGGCCATGTCTATCTGAAGGGCGCCAAATGGAATAATCCGGTTCTTGGCAGCGGAACAGGACTGGCGGAAGACGAAACGACTCTCACTGTCGGAAAAGGAGATTATGTTTTCTACCGGATCACCATTAATAACGAAAGTGATGAAGAACCTCTCCGCATCTATGAAATCGAAGACTGGCTGCCCGCCGGAATGCAGTTTGAACGGTTTTATGAATTCAACGGTGCGGACCGGGGAAAGAAGATACCTGGGGCAGTAGGAGACAGCGATACGCTGGATCTGGGGATTAAAGAAAGAAGCAATAAGTTTTCCGGTAAAAACTGGCTGTATTATGAAGACGCGGCCGCAGGAAAATGGGGAACGGATGCAGAGGTGGCGGTGAGCCATGGAGCAAATTTTGCATCGATGAACAGCGGTAAGACAACTTACCGTGTCCGGCTTTACGATACGGATGCCATAAAGACAGGTTTGTCCCCCGTTCCATCGGTTAAACCGGGCGGAAGTGTGGTATACGGAATAATTGCAAAAGTCACGGGAGATCTTGACGGTATTAAGAAACTTACTAATACTACCGGTGTCATTGTTGACCAGACGGCGATTACGGATGAAGCATTCGACAGGCCGGTTTCTGATTTGAGCGGAGCAGTGGGAGGAAAATCTTATTCCGATGACTTATATAAGATTATAACCGCTTCCGCTGATGTCGCCGCGGCGGGAATTTATACTCCCGGTATCGGAAAGAGTCTGGCTCAGTACAATGCTTCGAATAATTGGTATGATTATAAACCGGACGGTAAAAATGACAATTTCCTTCCGAACAATCCGATGCGCTGGCAGGTGACCCTGTATAATGGAACCAACGGCCATATGACTAGAGGGCCGATTGAAAATTATACAATCAGGGATGTGTTCCCGGCCGGCCTGACTTACAACGAAGCCGATGCGGACGGAACCTATATTGTCACCTCGGGCGGGAAAAAGATACCCCTTCCGGAACCGGCTGTCGGACGCGAAGAGGGAAAGAATGTGACAGCCTCCTGGAAGATTGAGAAACAGTCTGAAGGATACCTGATAACGGGTGCAGACGGCCATACCGTGAAGACGAATGAAAACCTGGCCATTCCGGTAAAAGGCAAAATTACAGTCAGAATAGGCTCCAGGGCTGACGGCGACGGAACGGCTAAATATGGAACTTATGTGAACCAGGCTGATTTAATACCGGCCCGGGAATACAGTTATACGGCTGCCTGTGAAGGCACGCTGGTCAAAGAGGGCAATCAGCCTGTCTGTGTCCGTGCGGAGGCATCGGTCAATATTTTCTTCGGTGACGGAAAGACGGAGGCGTGGAAAGAAATCAGAGGCTCCTTCAACGGAACAGAGGGGACCGGCACCGGCACCGACAGCTCCCGCAATTCAATTATTGCCGATGCCGGAAGCGAAGTTACGTATACGCTCAACATCAGGAATCAGGTAGAAAAGGGGATTGAAAACCTGGTAATAGTGGATCGTCTTTCGGCATTGAAGGATAACGGACTTGTAAACAACATGCAGCGAAATTCAGGTTTCAAAGTATCGTTTCCCGACTCGCCTGCAATCGAAGTCCGGATCAGGAAAGCGTCCGGACAAATGGTAAGACTTAAAGATGGAGATTATAATGTCACGTTTGCGGACTGGAACACGAAATTCGGCAAAGGCTCCGCATTGCCTGCACGATATTGGGAACCGGACAGCGCGTCCGATTGGGAGTCCTCCGCCGCAGGCAGAGACACCTTCCGCATCGAGGTGGAAAATGACGCGTTAAAAGGACTTACGAACAATGATACGGTTATAGTAACCTTCAGCGCATTGCTTCCGAAGGCATCAGAACTGGATCTGAGCAATGAGCCGGTTGCGTGGAACACATTCGGATACGCATACAGGGCCGTCAACTCCACAAATAAGTCGACTATCACCGTGGAGCCGGCCAAAGTAGGCGTCCGGATACCAACGGCGTCCCTTGCGGTAACGAAAAAGATTGAAAGCCGGTTTGAGGAAGATAAGGCTCAGGCATTTACCTTCCGTCTAGAGAAAGAAGACGGGGCCAATACCGGGAAATGGGTGAGCGCAGGCGGGCAGCCCTATCAGCTTACCCCGGGAACCGGTGAAACCGCATCAGACGGGAAAACTGCGGAGAATGGGGAATTTACCCTGACCCATGGTCAGACTGCGAAATTTACGGTTCTGGCCGGCCGGAATTACCGGATTACCGAGAGAGACGGCGACGGATATTATGTGTCTGTCAGGGAATTCGGCGGCGGCGCCGGAGAGGACACCCTCTTCGATCCCGAGAATCCTCCGTCTGCCGTATTGAAAAATGCCTCGGACGGTAAGAGCTATTCCTGTACCTTCACAAATATAAGAAGCAGCTTTTTCCTGCCGGAAACAGGAGGGGCGGGAACCGACCATCTCCGCAGAAAGGGAGCCGGAATGATGCTTGCGTCGCTGTTCGTTCTGATCGGCTGCTTCACAGGAGGTTTGTCAGGGAGAAGGCGCAGAAAAGAAGACGTTAAACGGAGCCGGTTCCTGTGACAAGGAGAGACGGATGAAGAGAAAAGGAATTATCATATTGGCCGTCCTGGTACTGCTTGCCGGAGCCGGAATGTACTTTTATCCGGACATCAGCAATATGTATTACCAGGCAGCGGCGGCGTCCGATATCAAGGGGTATCAAAAGGGGGTCCGGGAGCTGAGTAAAACGCAGGAAGAGGAAATGCTTGCAAGGGCTGAAGTATATAACAGCCGGTTATCCGGCGCACTTTCGATGGATCCCTTCCGGACGGGAGGCGCTGATCCTTCGGAAGAAGATGAGGAGTATAATGCCCTGCTGAATATTAACGGAGTGATGGGCTATATCGATATTCCAAAGATTGATGTTTACCTGCCGGTTTATCACGGCACATCGGCGGAGGTATTGAAGAAAGGGGCGGGCCATTTATATGGTTCAGCCCTTCCTACAGGCGGGAGTGGGACACACAGCGTCATATCGGCACACAGGGGGCTGCCGTCCGCCAGGCTTTTTACGGATTTGGGAGAGATGGAGAAGGGGGACATATTTTATTTCCACATATTTGACCGGATTATGGCTTATCAGATAGAACAGATAGAAACGGTTCTTCCGACACAGCTGGAACTGCTCGATCCGGTGCCGGGCAGGGAATATATGACACTGTTTACCTGCACGCCGTATGGGATTAACAGCCACCGTCTTCTGGTGCGTGGGGTAAGGATTCCTTATGAGGTAACCTCCGATGGGACTTCGCAGGAAGCAATGGCCGCCATACACATCCGGTGAAGGGGGAGAAAAGGTAGAGGAGAAAAGAGGGAAACGCGATGAAACATAAAGGAATTGCAAAGAAGGCAGGCACCTTTCTCATCACTGCAATACTCGCGGCGGCATTTGCAGTACAGACTGCGGCTGCTGTGCCGGCGGAGAGTGAGAAGGCCGCGCTTACAATACAGGCATCCTCAGATGGGACGGGAATAGCAGGTGTTGAGTGGTCTGTCTATCAGGTGGCTGAAATGCCGCAGGACGGAGTATTTATCCTGACAGGAGACTTTGCGGCTTCCGGACTGGACATTGACGGCCTGAATGATTCAAGTCAATCAGCCATGCAGAAAAATGCGGTAAAATCAGCTGCTTTTGTCTCTGAGAATAAGATAAAAGCAGCTGGCAGCGAAGTAACCGATAAAAATGGGAGGGCAAAGATAGGCGGTCTCGAACGGGGCCTGTATCTTGTAAGCCAGACCGGTACACCCGGGACGGACAGGATAGTGAAGTCGATGCCATTTTTTGCAGCACTGCCCATGATGGTGGACGAAGGCGGAAAAATGGTCATGAAATATGAGGTGACGGCAGCTCCGAAACTGGAAGTGGAACAACCGCCTGAAACAGAGGCGCCGTCAACGGAGACGCCGTCAACAGAAGCGCCGTCAACGGAAGCGCCGTCAACGGAAGAGACGGATAAACCCTCGACGGAAGCTTCGCCCACATCTTCTGCGGAGGAATCAACCGGGGAAACCGGCAGCGCTTCACAGCCGTCGCAGCCTCCATCAACCGGCTCAGGCGGTTCATCGGGCGGCCATGACCGGGACAGGGGAAATACTACGGTAATCATTGACAGCAATACGCCGCTGTCCAGTTTTCCGCAGGCAGAACCGCAGTTGGAGGAGATAGGGGATGAACCGGTGCCGCTGGCAGCTTTGCCCTCTCTTCCCAAAATGGGGGATATGGGAGCCGGGGCATATGCAGCAGGCATGCTGATTTCGATTCTGACAGGCTGCACCGCATTAATCCGCCGGAAAAAGTATACCGGAGGGAAAAAGTGATTTATGACCGACAAGATGAAACGACGGCTGTGTACGGCCGTATTTACACTCAGCCTCATCTCCATGGCGGTTTTTACAGTAATGTATGTAAAAACACAAAAAGAGTACCGCCACAGTGAAAGAGATATTGCGGCGGTAATGGAAATACGCGGAGCAATATCGCCCGCTCTTACAATAAACGAGAAGAGCCGGCTGGATGAGGCCTCCCTGAGAGCGGCAGAATATGAGTCGGCGCAGGAGCGCCGGGAAGGCTGCAGGCTTCTGAAGGAGATCAATCAGGATGTGGCGGCATGGATCACGATTGCGGGAACACCCATTGATTACCCGGTAATGCAAACCCCGGACAGTCCGGATTATTACTACAGGAGGGGATTTGACGGCAGATATTCCGCATATGGGATGATTTATATGGATGCGGCCTGCCGGCTCCGGGAGGATGAAGCGCTTTACGAAGCGGAGGCAGAGGAAGGGAAGGCAAGTCCCAACTGCGTCATTTACGGACATCATATGAAAAACGGAACCATGTTTGCCTCACTGGAAAAATACGGTTCTGAGGAATATTATAAGGAACATCCGGAAATTTGTCTGGATACACCCGATTCGTCATCGGTATATGAGATAGTGGGAGTTGTCAGACTTCCGGCCGAGAAGCTGAGCAGCGGATTTGCGGCAGTGCTGGCAGCCAGAACACGGGAAGAATACGAAAGCTTTGTACAGTACATAAAAAAACATGCTGCCTATGATACGGGAATTACGGCCGAATGGCCTCGGCAGCTTATTACACTGACCACCTGTGAATACACACTAAAAGACGGCAGACTGCTGGTCGTGGCACGTGAAAAACGGTGAGAAATCCGCGTTGCGGACTTCTCACCGTTTTTTACGTGATTCCGGCTTTACATTAAGCGCATCTGCATCTGCTCCGGATCACTGCTGTAGCTGATACAGGTGTCACGGGATATTTTGCCTTCCCGCATAAGCCGCAGCAGGCTGTTATTCATGCTGATCATGCCCTCGGCCATACTGGTGGCGATTACATTATCTATCTGATGAATCTTGCCCTCCCGAACCATTGTGCGGATTGCATCATTCAGGAACATGATCTCAAAGGCGGGCACCATGCTTCCGGTGACGGTAGGGACGAGCTGCTGGGAGATGACGGCCTGGAGAACCATAGCCAGCTGGACGCGTATCTGCTGCTGCCCGTCGGGAGGGAATACATCGATGATACGGTCAATCGAATTGGCGGACCCGATGGTATGCAGGGTTGAAATCACCAAATGGCCTGTTTCCGCGGCGGTCATCGCGGTTTTAATCGTATCGAAATCCCTCATCTCGCCGAGCAGGATGACATCGGGAGCCTGCCGGAGGGAAGCCACCAGTCCATTTACATAACTGTCCGTATCCAGTCCAATCTCACGCTGGGTGACAACGGAACGGTTATGCCGGTGCAGATATTCAATCGGATCCTCCAAAGTAATAATGTGGCTGTTTCTCGTCCTGTTTATTTCATCGATAATACATGCCAGAGTGGTGGATTTTCCGCTGCCTGCGGCTCCGGTGACAAGGACAAGCCCTTTTTTCAGGTTTGCCGTCCGGATGACTTCCGGAGGGATGTTCATATCTTCCGGTCTGGGTATCTCAAAGTGAACAACACGGATGACGGCGGCCAGGGAGCCTCTCTGTTTCATGATACTCACGCGGAATCTGGCGACTCCTTTGATAGAACAGGAAAGATCGTCATCCCCGTAGGTATGCAGCTTATCCATACTTCTGTGGTTGCTGAGCTCATAAAGCGCAGTGATCAGAGCCTCCGAATCGGCGGGCATCAGTTTATTATCGTCGACTGGAATAATCTTACCATTTATTTTATAGGAGAGAGGAAGGCCGGGGATTATAAAAATGTCGGATGCATTTTTCTCCACGGCGTCAGTCAAAAACTTAAGCATGGTATATCTCCTTTCAAACCTTGTTCTTCATTATTCATCAGGGGCGATCCATACGGGAAGGCTGTCGTCTATCGCATAATCTTCCCGATTGTAGACATAGCTTGCCAGAACCTCCCTGCTACTGCCGTCCAGTTCAATTCGGAGAGCCTGGCCGGCATTCATCGGTATTTCACAGTAGAGCCTGCCTGCCTCATCAACTCCTGACTCCGTTCCTTCAGGCATCAGTAAAGCTGCATCAGAAAGGGCCTCCTCCATGCTTTTGTTACCGTCAAGAGCCGAGACGGCAGCCTGGATGAACTCCTGGCCCATGGCATCGGCCTGATAGTAGGCGGTTACCGAATCTGCACGGCGTCTGGCCAGTACAAGGGCCGAATTCCCATCGCTCAGACTCAGGAGAGAGAAAACGGCGAGGCAGAGGATGATAAAAATAAGGATAATGGAGGCTGTGCCTATATTGATTCTGTTTTTCATGGAAGCCTCCTTTCAGCGGCCAGACTTCGGGCGCCGCTCAAGGTATAGATAGTTTCCATTCCTTTTCCTCTGATATCGCTGATCTCCACAGATACGTGAAGCAGTCCTTCTGCCGCGTATGAATTAATTTTCATAAAATAGGCAGCTTCCGAATCGGCCGGTTCACATATCTTCCAATATCTGTCAAAACCGGAATGTGTCTCACTGGGGGCAGACGCTTCGTCGTATTCGGCAAAAGCAGTTTCAATTGCGTTCTCGGCGGCGAGAACGGCGTGGTTTAAGTTTTCCGCATTCTGGCTGAGCCGGTCGGCCTTTGCAAACGCAAGTACGAAAATACAGGCAGCCACTGCGAAAAAACCACATACCCACAGCATTTCCATCAGAAAAGCATAAGATGTCCGTTTTTTATTCATTCCTGCGGCCTCCTTTCGAACTGCTGCGAAGAAAGAGGCTGGCAGTTCTGGGGGAAGGCGTTTCCTCCAGGGTAATCTCAAGCATCGCTCCGTTCTTCTTATCGGCAATGGAGAAGGAAATGGGCTCACAGTCCATAATAGGAAGGCCGTCTTCTACGGTGAGGCCGCTTCCCTGCTCGGAAAACAGCTCCAGCAGTGAGCCGTCTTTTGTGTAAACCCAGGTTTCATACAGGATGCCGTCGTAATCGGAGGCCAGCACCAGGATGCTTTGCCCTTCAACCGTCCGGACACTGATGCTGCCGGTCCGATCGGACTGGCGTACTTTGTTCGTGATATAGCTCAATGCGGTGTCTGAGTAAAAAGCTGCGTCGTTTCTGGCGCGGATATTGCCGTATACGCGGCTGCCAATCAGAATAGTGAAGACGGAGCATAGAATAAATACAAGAAACAGCAGCATGGAAAAGATAAAATCCATGCCTTCCGAGGGACGCGATACAGTCTTTTTCATAGCTGCCCTCCCTGCTTTGCCTGCCCGGTCACGGGCAGAACCGTGATATCCGGCATAATGTTGGCGGCCCAGCCGTCGTAGAACACATTATAGCGTTCGCGGTCAATTACAATGCCGTAATTATCTTCCAGATATTCAACGCTGGGCGGATAACGGCCTTCAATGGAATAGCACTGGACGCTGGCCCTGCGGATGGCATCCGTCAGCATATTTAACTGATCCTCTTTTGTCCTGCTCTGCATGGCTCCCATGGAATAAAGGAAGAGATACAGGACAATAATGAGGAGGAGAAATGAAAACAGATATCCGGGCAGGGAACTCCTGTGTTTTGGAATTTCAATATGTAACATAGATATACACTCCTTATCGTTACAGTTGAGCCTTCAATGTCATTTAGTTAACACTATGAAGATTTAGTTAAGCAGGTGAGGACGCCGCCGGT
>NZ_KE992844.1:0-13965 GCF_000466485.1 [Clostridium] symbiosum ATCC 14940
GCCGGGTGTATCGGCCCCGTCCGCTGGCCTGCGGACGCTGATTGTCTCCAACCTCAGTTAAATCTCCATACTGCTTAATAAAAAGGTAAACTTTCGTAAGTTGACTTACCCCGAAATGTTCTATACAATTAGACAATGGCTGACACCGTCAAAAATTTCAGAAATGGTAAAGAAGCAGAGAGGGAGAAAAGGTCAGATGGCAGATATTAAGAAGACCGCGGATGGCGTGGACAATGACAGCCCATACAGGGCTTTGGAGGCTGACGCGGCACAGATGAAAATAGAAGAAGCCCAGGGAGAGCTGGAGCCGGGGGAGGCTATGACGGAGTGTGAGATGGAAGTCGAAGCCGATATGCTGCTCCAGGCAGCTCTGGAAGAGAAACTGAAGGCTGAGGCAAGGCTGGAGGCAGCCCTGGAAGAGAAACGGGCGGCTGAGGCAAAGCTCCAGGCGGCTCTGGATGAGAAGCGGGAGGCTGAAGCAAGATTGGAAGGCGCCGCTGTTATCAGGCCGGAGGCTGCTGCTTCGGAGCCGGAGCATGGCGCGCCGGAGCGCAAGATGGCCGGTCAGGAACGGGAGCTTCACGAACCTGAGCCGGAGATTGATAAGCTGGAGCCGGTTTGGGAAAACAGTGCTGCAAACGGCAGTGACAGCGGCGAGACATACCGGGAGGAGCGCGCCGGAAGAGGCCGGAGCCGCGCCAGAAGAAGCAGAAAGAAAAATGCGGGGCAGGGAATAGAGATGCCGGAGGGAGTCCATGATTCCCAAAACAATCATGAAAAGACGGCGTTCCCCGCAGGACAGACGGAAGCTGCGGCAGCTCTGCAGGAAGGCAGGGGCAATAAGAACCAAAAAGGCAAAAAGGCGGCTATTATTGCAGCCTGCGTTCTGGCAGCCGTTATTGTGGCCGGTGGAGGAGCTTACGCAGCCATGGCACAGAAATACAAGAAGGTATTTTTCCCGAATACAATCATCAACGGTATGAACGCTTCGGGGCGTACGGTGGCTGAAGTCAAAGAGATGATTGCAGGCGGTATCGAGAATTACGTCCTGACAATCGAAGAGCGGGAGGGAGGACAGGAGCAGCTCACAGGTGAGGATATTAAGCTTAAGGCCAAATTCGACGGCACGCTGGAGCAGATTGTCACAACCCAGAATCCGTATGCATGGCTGAGCTACCAGCTTAATCCGGCCGAATATACAATCGGCACAATGATTGAATACGATGAGGAAGCTTTTACAGATGCAGTGAAGGGGCTTAAATGCATGGATACGGCTCTGATGAAGGAGCCGGTAAATGCCGGTATTTCCGATTATGTTCCGGGCCAGGGCTACCATATTGTACCTGAAACTGCGGGAACATATGTAAGTGAAGACGTCTTAAGAAGCAGCATTACAGATGCCGTCATGAATTTGAAAGATACACTGTCGCTGGAAGAAGCAGGAGCGTATAAGCAGCCGGAGATTACACAGGATGATGCAGCCCTGAAGGAGCGTCTCGACACCATGAACCGGTATGTCTCCACAACGGTTACATATAAATTCGGAGATAAGTCGGAGGTTTTAAATGGCGACAGGACACATGAGTGGCTGGTAACGGATGAATCCGGCGGCGTATCAATCGATACGGCGCGGGCGGCCGGATATGTGGAGGAGCTTGCCGCTGCCTACAATACTTCCAACAAGGCAAAGAATTTTAAAACCTCCTATGGGCAGACAATCCAGGTAAAGGGAGGCACTTACGGCTGGAAGATAAATCAGAAGGAGGAGACGGCTGAGCTGATCGCCATACTCAAGTCCGGCCAGAGCCAGGAGAGGGAACCGGTATATTCCCAGAAGGCGGCAAGCCATGGGGAGAACGATTACGGAGATACCTACGTGGAGATCAATTTGACGGCCCAGCATCTGTTCTTCTATAAAAACGGAAGCCTGGTGGTGGAATCAGATTTTGTGTCAGGCAACCTCTCAAAGGGCTGGGGAACTCCTGCCGGAACATATCCGCTTACCTATAAGCAGAGAAATGCCGTATTGAAAGGAGAAGGTTACAGAACTCCGGTTGACTACTGGATGCCGTTTAACGGCGGAATTGGTATGCACGATGCAACGTGGAGAAGTTCCTTTGGCGGAACGATTTATAAAACGGGCGGTTCTCACGGCTGCATCAATCTGCCCCACAGTGTGGCAAAGAAAATTTATGAAAATATTCAGGCCGGAATGCCTGTAATCTGTTACAACCTGGCTGGAACGGAGAAGGGAACCTCTGCAACACCACCGCCGGCTCAGGTCCCGGCCGAGGTGCCGACACAGGCTCCGGCCGAGGTGCCGACGCAGGCCCCGGCCGAGGTGCCGACGCAGGCTCCGGCCGAGATTCCGACGCAGGCCCCGGCCGTGCCTGAGACACAGGCTCCGGCTCCGCCTGAGACGACAGCCCCGGCAGGCCCCGGTTCTGATACGGGGCATGGTGGAGGCGCCTCTGGCCCAGGCTCCGAAATCAGATAGAATACGGATTTAACGGCTGCGGTTTCCGCTGAAAGAGAGGGCTGTGAACCGCAGTCACTTCACACAATATAATTACTATAAGATAAAGAAGGTCAGAAGATATGGAAAATAAAAAATACAGAGTGGCTGCGGCGCTGATAACTGCCGCAGTGCTGACAGCCGTTTCAGGCTGCAGCAGTCTGGGAACTTCAGGAGGGGCGCAGACGGAGGCCGAAAGCACTGCAGCAGGAAACAGCCGGCCTGAAGCAGAAAAGCATCAGGAAGCGGCCCAAGTGCCGGAAGAGAAGAGGAAACTTCTGGAAACCATGACGGCAGCGATTGAAAGCCAGTTTCCTCAGGAGACTTTTACCGATATACCGATAGATGAGACAGAGGAGGCCGTTTCCAAATTCAAGGAAAGCTACGCATTATCCGGCAGAAGATCATCATCGGGCAAAGAATATATAGCCGGCGTGAGCCTCAGGGATGAAAACCCGCTGGAGGGAATGAGCTGCCGGAGTGACGGGAAACCTTCGGAGTATGTCACCAGCCAGTTTGCAGACGGCCGTTTTATTCTGATGGAGAAAGCAGGCGGGGAAGGCGGCGGTTTTTCTGAGCTGTATGACATACTACAGACGGGAGAGAGCGGACTTTCATATATGCTGGATGTGGCACAGCGCCAAAATACCCTCGTTATGCCGGAAGAAACACCGTTTGTACGTGTATATATGGTAAAAGGGACGGTTCCCGCCGCGGAATATATTCCATTGACACAGGAGGAATATACCGTCATAAAGGAAGGAAAACCTGCAGAAATGCAGGACGGTACTGCGGGAACGCTGCTGCTGTGCGAACGGAAAGAGGATGTGCAGAAGCTGTGGACTGATTCGGCCCCGGCCGTTACGGAAGAGACACTCCGTCTGGCGCAGGAACGCTGCGGATACAGCGCAGACGCGCTGAGTCAGGAGCCTGTAGTCAAGGCATCTATGACGCTTCGTGCGCATGGGGAGACGCGGGAAGAAACGCTGGGCAACCGGGAGGATATTGACCGTCTGCAGGAAATTCTCCAGAAAATCACACCGCAAAATGATTTCCTCTCCAGCCCGGCGGGGAGCTATGACGGGACTATTACGCTTACCGGACAGGATAATACTGTGCAGACACTGCATATCGGACTGCAGGGAGGAGCCTGTGTTCTGGGGACATCATGGTTCGGCATGCTGCCGGAAGATGATGCCGCAGAAGTCTTAAAGCTGTTCAGCACGATAGACGGCTGGAACCGGTACGGCGGTGAAATTTCGATCCGGATTGATGATGCTGCCCATACTGAGGAAGATCAGTCGATTGCCTTTACTTTGGAAAATGGGACGGGAGGTCCTATCGATTATATTCTTTCCCCGATTTTCTATAAAAAAGAGGGCGATTCCTGGGTTATGCTGGAGAGTATTGCCGGATTCTGCGGTGTCAGCGACCGAATGGAGGAAGAAGAAAAGGAATTGTCGGTTCCGTGGAAGGGAGCATTTGAGACAAGGGGAGAAGGACTTTATAAGCTGGAAATTCAGGTAGCCCCGGAGGAAGGACTCCGCTTTGCAGTCTCTGATACATTTGTCGTAAAAAAATAGTTTACATTAAAAAAAGATTGTGCTATACTGAGTCGGTATGAAATACGCCGATGCCCGGTTTTTTGAGGACTCCTGACATAAGCCTGGCACCTGGTGAGAATATTAATTTAAAGGAGGAAATCGCAATGATTTCAAAGGAAAAGAAAGCTGCCATTATCGCAGAATACGGAAGAAAACCTGGAGACACAGGTTCACCGGAAGTTCAGATCGCTATTTTAACAGCAAGAATTACTGAGCTGACAGAGCATTTAAAAGAAAACAAGAAGGATCACCACTCCAGACGCGGACTTTTAAAGATGGTTGGTCAGAGACGTGGACTTCTTGACTACTTAAAGAAGACAGATCTGGAAGGATACCGTACTTTAATTGAAAAGTTAGGCATCAGAAAGTAATAACAAGATTTAGGGTGGAGCAATCCACCCTAGTTGTTTATGGTGGCGGAACGTATGAGGACATACGTTTCTCTGCTTATGTAGAAGATCTAATCCGAGACCGCTGATGTGCATATAAGGGGAATGCCTTGTGTTCAGATCAGTAGTTTCGGTATCTTCTGCAGCACAATGGAAATGATTTATTTTTGAAAGGAGATACGAAATGTATAAGAGTTTTTCAATGGAATTAGGAGGCAGGACACTGACTGTCGATATCGGCAGAGTGGCTGCACAGGCAAATGGTGCGGCGTTTATGCATTATGGAGACACCACGGTTTTATCTACTGCGACAGCATCCGACAAGCCGAGAGACGGAATTGATTTCTTCCCGCTGAGCGTTGAGTTTGAGGAGAAATTATATGCCGTAGGCAAAATCCCGGGAGGTTTTAACAAACGTGAAGGCAAGGCATCCGAGAATGCAGTTCTGACATGCCGTGTAATTGACCGCCCGATGCGCCCTCTTTTCCCTAAGGATTATAGAAATGACGTGACGCTGAACAACCTGGTTCTCTCCGTAGATCCGGACTGCAGCCCTGAATATACGGCCATGCTCGGCGCAGCGATTGCGACCTGCATCTCAGACATCCCCTTTGACGGTCCCTGTGCGACAACACAGATCGGACTGATTGACGGAGAGTTTATTGTAAACCCTACCAACCTGCAGAAGAAGCTTTCTGATTTGGCTCTCACCGTGGCTTCCACAAGAGAGAAGGTAATCATGATAGAAGCAGGAGCCAATGAGGTTCCGGAAGATATCGTGCTTCAGGCGATCTTTAAGGCCCATGACATTAACCAGGAAATTATTAAATTTATCGATACAATTGTAGCTGAGTGCGGCAAGCCAAAGCACACATACGAGAGCTGTGCCGTTCCGGAAGAGCTTTTTGCAGCAATCAAAGAGATTGTTCCTCCGGCAGAGATGGAAGAGGCCGTATTCACGGACGAGAAGCAGAAACGTGAAGAGAATATCAAGGCTATCACAGCCCGTCTTGAAGAGGCGTTTGCAGACAATGAGGAATGGCTTGCAGTACTGGGTGAAGCAGTATACCAGTATCAGAAGAAGACAGTCCGCAAGATGATTCTGAAGGATCATAAGCGTCCCGACGGCCGCGGCGTTACAGAGATCCGCCGTCTGGCAGCAGAGATCGATATGCTTCCGAGAGTTCACGGTTCCGGTATGTTCACACGAGGACAGACCCAGATTTTAAATATCTGTACACTGGCTCCTCTCTCCGAAGCACAGAAGCTCGACGGACTTGATGAAAATGAAAAATCCAAGAGATATATGCACCACTATAACTTCCCGTCCTACTCCGTAGGTGAGACAAGACCGTCCAGAGGACCGGGACGCCGTGAAATCGGCCATGGCGCCCTGGCAGAGAGAGCATTAATTCCGGTACTTCCAAGTGAAGAGGAATTCCCATATGCAATCCGTACCGTGTCTGAGACCATGGAATCCAACGGTTCCACATCACAGGCCAGTATCTGTGCCTCCACTCTGTCCCTGATGGCGGCAGGTGTTCCGATTAAGGCACCGGTAGCAGGTATTTCCTGCGGCCTTGTAACTGGTGATACGGATGACGACTATATTGTTTTAACCGATATCCAGGGCCTTGAAGACTTCTTCGGCGACATGGATTTCAAGGTGGGCGGAACCCATAAGGGTATCACCGCAATTCAGATGGACATCAAGATCCACGGCCTTACAAGACCGATTATCGAGGAGGCAATTGCCAAGACGAGAGAAGCAAGAATTCACATCCTTGACGATGTAATGAAACCAGTTATTGCAGAGCCGAGAAAAGAACTTAGCAAATATGCGCCGAAGATCGAGCAGATTACGATTGATCCGCAGAAGATTGGCGATGTTGTCGGCAAGCAGGGCAAGGTGATCAATAAGATTATTGAGCAGACCGGTGTGAAGATTGACATTGATGATACGGGAACAGTTGCCGTATGCGGTACCGATAAAGAGATGATTGACAAAGCGCTTCATATTATTAAGAGCATTGTCACAGACATCGAGCCGGGCCAGGTTATGACAGGAACCGTCGTACGAATTATGAATTTCGGTGCTTTCGTAGAGCTGGCTCCGAATAAAGACGGTATGGTTCACATTTCCAAGCTGTCCGATAAGAGAGTCGGAAAAGTGGAAGACGTTGTAAACATTGGAGACGAGGTCACTGTAAAGGTGATTGAGGTTGACAAGATGGGAAGAATCAACCTGAGCATGAAGCCAGGTGATCTGAACCCAAAGGCTGAGAAAAAAGAAGATAGAGCGGAATAATCCGCTGAAATAGGGGCTGCTGCAGAACGGATATACGGAAGGTTTTGCAGCAGCCCCTGCTTTCGCAGCACGCTTGTCATCGTTCCTTGCAAAAACAGAACAGACTGCTGCTGTTAGCAGACCGCGTTGTTCAGCGGGCTGTCGATAGTAACAACAGACTTGATATGGGAGAATAATTTATGCTGGAAGTAAAGGGAATTTCGAAACATTATAAAAATAAGCAGATACTGAATGGCATTACTTTTGCCGCGGGGCCGGGACAGTGTGTCGGGATCGCGGGCGGCAACGGCTGCGGTAAAACGACGCTTCTTTCTATTCTGGCCGGTGTAAACAGGCCGGACAGGGGAAGCATCTGCTTTGATGGAGTGGAGGCAGTGGGAAACAGAAAGGTATTTGAGAGAAATGCCGCCTATGTGCCTCAGGAAAATCCTCTGATACCGGAGCTGACGGCCCGTGATAATTACAAGCTGTGGTTTAAGGGAGATAAAGCGGAGCTGGAACGGGATCTGGAAGAAGGTGTTGGAAAATTCCTGGGGCTTACGGAATTTCTCGGGACACCGGCAGGAAAATTGTCGGGCGGGCAGAAAAAAAGACTCAGCATCGCATCGGCCCTTTCGAACCAGGCTTCCCTTCTGATTATGGATGAACCGGGAGCCGCTCTTGATCTGGAAGCCAAAGAAGAGATTCTTACGTATATCAGAAATTATCTGAAGAATGGGGGAACGGTGATTCTTACTTCCCACGAGACGCAGGAACTGTCCATCTGCACGCAGCTTTTTGTTATGAAAAAGGGTCTGCTCATGCCGGTGACGGAGAAACTGTCGGCTGCGGAGCTGGTTTTACTTTTTTAAATCTTAAGATTATAGACAAAATCTTACAATATCTGTATTAATGATGGTTCTTTCACAAAGATATGTTATACTAAATGCGTTAATTATTTGCATAAATTTGATAATGGAGGAAAAAGGATATGAAATGCCCGCATTGCAATCAAGAAATCAATGATGAAAGCCAAATTTGTACATATTGTGGAAAATCATTGAACGAAGTACCGGACGGCCAGTCTCAGACGGAGAATCAGGAGCATTCTTCCGATACAGAGGCAGACAGCCAGGCAACAGCAGAGCCGGCGGCTGAAGAGAATATAGTGGCGCCGGAAGCAGGAGCTGAGGTTACGGAAGCAGTAGCTGCAAAAGAAACTACGGAGCCGGCAGGCGAACCGGCAGAACCGGCAGGCGAAGCGCCGAAAGGAAAGAAGAAATGGGTAATACCCGCAGCGATTGCAGCAGTCGTTGCCATCGCGGCCGGAGCATTTGCCATGACAAGCGCAAAGGATCCGAAGGATGCCGTAATTGGAGCATTTAAGAGCATTGTAGCTGAGGGACAGACAAACCCGGCGGAAGAAATTTTCGGAGTCAGCGCCATGACGGATAAGCTGAATAAAGAGTCCAGCGAGATGAATATGGAACTGACGGTGGAAGGTTCCTCCGACGAAACACTCAGCCAGCTTGTATCAGGCAAGATAGGCATGTCCGCCTTAAATGACATTGACAACAAAAAGATGAGTTTTGTGATGGGTGTCGGCTATGCAGATATGAACCTTGCCAACTTTGAATTCTATCTGGATGAAAAAGAACTGGTCATGGCGATTCCGGAACTGTCATCAAAGGCGTTCTCAATGAATTATGCCGATGATCTGGAAGGTCAGGTTAAGAATTCACCGTATCTGGGACAGATTCTCCAGGACAGCGGAATGGATCTCACAGGCCTGAACAGCTACCTTGAAAAGTGCAACGAACTGGCGGCAGGCGGAGAGCAGTTTTTCGACCTGGAAGAACTGTGGAAACGTTATAAAGAAGGCAGCAAGGCTATTGACGATCTGAAAGCGGCCATGACCGTGGAGAAAGCGGAAAAGAAGAGCTTTACTATTGACGGCAAAGAAGTAAGCTGCGACGGATACCATACGACTATCACAAAAGATGCCCTGATTCAGTTTGCGACAACAACCAAAGAATTCTTCCTGAGTGACGAGAAGCTGAAAAAAGATTTTATCGAATATATGGATTTGATGAACGAACTTCAGGGAACCATGGTAATGATGGCAAATCCATATGCCCAGACCGGAGAAGAGATGCAGCAGGAGCTGTGGAAAGAAGCTGAAACGCAGCTTGATGCGGTAATTGAAGAATTAAAAGATTCCATGGGTGATCTGACGATGGACGTATACGTAAGGAAGGACGGCAAAATGGCCGGCTTCGATTACGAGACAACTGCTGTGATCGCAGAAGAAAATATCAAGCTCTACGGTAATGTCGCATTTGCCGGAGGCTACAGCATGATGTCCAACGTGAAAGCAGTTTTAAATGTTGAGTCTGCTGACGGCGAAGTAGTGACGGCTTCTGTCGATAAGACTGGTACCTACGAGAAAGACAAAACATGGGCCGGGACTCTGAGAGGAACAATCGGAAACGGAACGGATTCTTACAGCTTCGTTTATACCGGTGATTATAACGCAGAGAGCAAGGATTACAATCTTTCCCTCGATCTCTTAAGCGGGGAAGAGAGCCAGTTTACCATCAGCTCAAGCGGTATGTTTACCGATCTTGTAAAAGGAGAATCCTTTAACCTTGAGATGACCTCCCTTAAGATGGAAACACCTCTGATTACCGGAGAGAACGAGTACCTTGAACTGTCCGGCAAATATCTTGCCGGTCCGCTGAATCAGACAGTGGAAGCGCCGGAAGGTGACAGATTAGATCTTCTTGCCGCTACGGAAGAAGATTATAATAATGTATATACTGAAATTATGGGTAATGCATTCAGTCTGATGATGAAATTCTATTGATGAGATAAAGGGATCTGTATGCGTACATTCTTGACATATTTTAAACTTGAACTAAAAAGGACGTTAAAAAGTATCCCATATTTTCTTGCAGGAGCAATTGTGCTGGTGTTACTGGCTGGCACAATTGCTTTTTCTGCAAGTAAGATGCTTTATGGAGACAAAGCGCTTGGGAAAATTATTGTAGGTGTGGTAGTGCCTGAGAATGACAGGCTGTCGGAGATGGCTATGAATATGGTGGCTTCTCTGGACAGCGTGGGGAGTCTGTGCGAATTTACCTATACGGATAAGGAGGAGGGGACGAAACTGCTGGAGCGCGGAGAGATATTTGCTCTGATGGAGCTTCCGCCGGGTCTTCTGGAGGGAATCATCGACGGCAGCAATATCCCCGTCACAATCACATTTCCTGAAAATTCAGGACTGGAAGCCGCAGTGTTTAAGGAACTGACACAAGCCGGAACCTCGATTCTCGGGACAGCCCAGGCAGCCATCTACAGCACCGACGATTATCTGATAGGACATCAGATGCAAAGCTCAATCAGGCAGGCAGAGAAAGATTTGAATACGGTATTCATGCGTTATGCCCTGTCACGAGAAGCTTATTTCAGAACAGAGAAGGTCAGTGCGTCAGGCGACGTGACGACAGCCGTATTCTATGGGATATCGGCTGTCGTCATGATTCTGCTGCTTCTTGGAATCCCTGCGGCCCCTATCGTGCGCCCCTATAAAATTGTGGTGGAGCAAAAGCTTGCCCTCTGCGGAATCGGAAGAGTAAAAAGAACAGCCGTGAGGACGGCTGCGCTCACCACGCTGCTGCTTCTGGCTTCCGCTGTTCCGCTTGCCTGTTTTATCAGTAAAGGTTATTTTGACAGTGCGTTTACTGCGGTGGCAGGCTGGCTGCTTGTATGCATGGCGGCGGCAGGCTGGATTTTGTTTATCTACGAGCTTTGCGGCAATACGACGGCGGCAATCCTGCTTTTATTTGTTTCCACGATAGTGATGCTTTTTATATCGGGCGGAATCATACCGGCTGTATTTCTGCCGGAGGCAGTTACCGGGCTTGGAAAATGGATGCCGGCAGCTTTTCTGATGGATGCGGTAAAATGGATGATAAAAGGCGGAACTGCACTGCCTGTGTTGAAACTTGTCTTAATGGAAGGAATTGTGTTTGCTTTATCGGCAGTTTTGAGAAGGAAGGAATATGATTATGGATAAAATTGTTTTATGGTTCTTCCTCTCCTGCAAAAGGCAGCTTAAAAAACCGTTTTTTTTGATTCTTCTTCTGATTCTCCCGGCGGGTGTCTGGATGTTCCACAAGGCGGAAGAAGAAAGTTCAGGAAAAATTTCCATTGCACTTTATATGGACGGCGATGAATGGAATGAGAAGGTAGCGGAGACACTGTCAGAAGGAGAACATTCATTTGAATTCTATCAGTGTGAAACGCTTCAGGAGCTTCAGGATGACGTTGCAGGAGAAAAGGCGGAATGCGGGTATTATTTTCCTGCCGGTTTCAGGGAACTGCTTAAGGAGGGCGGATACCGGCGCTCGGTAAAGCTGTATGTCTCTCCTTCAACTGTAGCGGACAAGCTTTCCTCCGAAGTTGTGTTTGCCGGTTTCTTTCAGGTATTCGGCAGAGAACTTCTTGAGGAATACACCCGGACCGGGCAGCCTTTTGAGGAGGCCAGGGCAGGTGGACGGACCGGCATGGAGCCGGAACAAATCTGGGAAGAGCTGGAGCCTCTTTATGATCAGTATCTGGAAAACGGAAGTACTTTTGCCTTTGAATACAGGACTATGGGGGCGGGAGTACTGAAAAAGGATTCGGTGACGGCCGTATTCCCGGTCAGAGGCATCTGCGCCGTATTCATCTTTGTCATGGGACTTGCCGCCGCCGTAACGGCCGGTGAGGATGAATCGAGAGGACTTTATTGTGCAGTAACGGCGGGCAGAAAGAGAAGCTATCTGCTTGCACAGCTTGCGGCGCCTGTTCTTTTGTCCTGCGTTTCCGCTTTTATCTGCCTTACCATTTCCGGTAACCTCCGGGGGATTGGGAGGGAGTGGGCGGCGCTGCTTGTATACGGCCTGATGACACTGCTTTTTTCTTATATTCTGCTTATGACGGTAAGAAGTCCTCTGGTGATTTCGGGGCTGATTCCCTTCTTTATACTGGGAAGCCTGATCATCTGCCCCGTGTTTGCCGATTTATCGGTTTTTGTACCGGTTCTCGGGGTATTGCGGCGGTTTTTCCTGCCTTATTATTACCTGATTATGTAGAGATGGAATTGAGAATGGAGGACGCGTCCGGAACGGACCGGGTCCGGTGTGGTGAGATTGGTTTTTCTGAGTCTTCCGTCCCCGGTTCAGGTTTTCGCCGGGGACGGAAGACTCAAGGCGAAGATTTTCGCACCGGCCCCGGCCTGTTTCCGGACGCTGATGTCTCCAGTTTCAATGGCGGAGGGGACCTTGTCGCTGCCCCAGCTCACAACAATCCTCCCCCGGAACAAAAGACTCATAAAACCACCCCGCCACCCCGTCCGCTGGCTGTCCCGGCGGCGTCCTCACCTGCTTAATTAAATCCCCATCATACAAAGATTTTACAGGAAAAAATGTTGCTATTTTTCAGTTAAATCTATATAATGAGAAAGGACATTGGTTAGTGTAAAAATTTCGTTATAAAATGGAAAGGAGTGAACACAATGGAAGGCCGAAGTCACAAGACGGAATCAGATGGCAGCCACCCTGAACCGAAGGCAGAGCGTACTTCGATTTTTTGTTGTGTGCACTGCCGTTCTTAAGCAGCGGTGAAGGGCGCGCCCAGGCGTGCGTTTCGTCGCAAGGTTGTTTTTTCTGTTTCCAAAATATATAAAAAGAAATTTTGGAAGGGGAAGATCATGTTGGATGAAGAGATCAAAATTGAAGATAAGATAGAAGAATTGCTGAGGATGACTGCCGATAAGAGGTACAGGGAGCTGAAGCTCCAGCTGGTGGAGATGAATGAGGTGGATATCGCTTCCTTCATTGAGGAGCTGGACTCGGAGAAGACGGTGGTTGTCTTCAGGATGATGCCCAAGGAACTGGCGACAGAAGTTTTCGCCTGTCTGCCCGTTGAAAAGCAGCAGCATATTATTACAAGTATTACAGACTATGAGCTTCGCAGCATCATTGACGATCTGTATGTGGATGATGCGGTGGATATGCTGGAGGAACTTCCGGCCAGCATTGTGAAGCGTGTGCTTCAGAATTCAAGTCCCGACACCAGAAAGCTGATTAACCAGTTTTTGAACTATCCGGAGAACAGCGCCGGAAGCGTTATGACGGCAGAATATGTCGGGCTTAAAAAGCAGATGACTGTGGAAGAGGCATTTGCCTATATAAGGAAATACGGTGTGGATAAGGAAACGATCTATACCTGCTATGTAATGGATGAAAAGAGAAGGCTGGAGGGTGTTGTCACGGTAAAGGACCTGCTGATGAATCCCTATGATACGGTGCTGGGAGACATTATGGATGTCCATGTGATTAAGGCCTACACGACGGAGGATAGGGAGGAAGTTGTAGATACGTTCAACGAGTACAGCCTGCTCAGCCTTCCGGTGGTGGATAAGGAAAACCGTCTGGTGGGAATTATCACGGTTGACGACGTGATGGATGTCATGGAACAGGAGGCCACCGAGGATTTCGAGAAGATGGCCGCCATGCTCCCGAGTGAGAAGCCGTATCTTAAAACGAGCGTATTTCAATTGGCGAAGAACCGTCTTCCCTGGCTGATGATCCTGATGGTCAGCAGCATGGTAACCGGAGGAATCCTCCTGAAATACGAAAATGCGTTTGCCGCCATTCCGCTGCTGGTTACGTTTGTTCCCATGCTGATGGATACGGGCGGAAATTCCGGCAGCCAGGCCAGCACGATGATTATCCGCGGTATGGCGGTCGGTGAAGTCGAACCGTCCGATATTATGAAGGTGGTATGGAAGGAACTGCGGGTGGGGGTGCTCTGCGGCGTGGGCCTGGCCCTTGTCAATTTCATTCGTCTGATGCTCCAGTATCCCGGCCAGCTTATGATCTGCCTGACGGTTGTCATGAGTATATTCTTTACGGTAATTATTGCAAAAACGATAGGCTGTACTCTGCCGATTTTGGCGAAAGTCATCCATCTGGATCCGGCTATCATGGCGGCTCCGATGATTACCACAATCGTGGATGCATGCAGCCTGATGATTTATTTCCAGCTGGCCTGCCGGTTGCTGGGGTTGTTAGGTTAGCGGGAGATTTGATTGAGCAGATGAGGACGCCGCCGGTACGGCCG
>NZ_KE992844.1:14065-29968 GCF_000466485.1 [Clostridium] symbiosum ATCC 14940
AGGACGCCGCCGGTACGGCCGGCGGACGGGGTGGATTTATAAGTCTTTCGTCCCGGGGGAGGATTGGCGTGAGTTGGGACTGCAAAGAAGATATAGTCTGCGGAGCATGTTTTCACTCGGTGGAATGCATCGCGCTGCTAAGCCCGACAGGACCTCTCAAATCAGCGATGGATTCCAAAGGCGTCCGCAGACTATAGTAGTTGTTTGAGTCTATTTGTTGGAAATTTGATATATTGGATGTTTAAACAGATTGAGCGGAATTAAAGCCGGAATATTATTACCGGATTTAATTCCGCTCAATTGGCTGTAATTGATGGCGGTGCCCTATACGCCAAGCCACCCGTTTTAGGGATGACGCCCCCTGAGGCAGGAGACAATCAGCGTCCGGAGCGGACCGGGTCCGGTGCCGCGAAAACCTTCGCCTACTTCCCCCTCCACGACCAACCTCCCACAGGGACGGAAGACTCAGCCAGTCCCCTCACCACACCGGCCCCGGTCCGCTCCGGACGCGTCCTCCATTCTCAACTAAATAAATCATAAAGCCCCATTGAATACTAACTTGTTTTTTTCCAGTCTTCGTTATATAATGGATTTTATCAATGATTAGGAGTGTGGAACTATGACGAAAATCAGAACGAGATACGCGCCCAGCCCGACCGGCAAGATGCACGTAGGAAATTTGAGAACTGCATTATATGCTTATTTAATTGCCAAACACGAGGATGGAGATTACATTCTTCGTATTGAAGATACAGATCAGGAACGTTTTGTCGAAGGTGCAACGGAGATTATCTATAATACTCTGATTGATACCGGCCTTAAGCATGATGAAGGCCCTGATATCGGCGGCCCGGTGGGACCGTACGTACAGAGCGATCGCCAGAAACAGGGGATCTATATGGAATATGCCAAAGTGCTGTTGGACAAGGGTGAGGCGTATTACTGTTTCTGCGGACAGGAAAGGCTGAACAGCCTGAAGAGGACGGTGAACGGCGAAGAGATTATGACCTATGATAAACACTGCCTGAACCTGACCAAAGAAGAGGTGGAAGCAAACCTAAAGGCAGGTATGCCGTTTGTCATCCGCCAGAATAATCCGAGCGAGGGAAAAACTACGTTCCATGATGAGATTTACGGTGACATTTCAGTAGATAATTCAGAGCTGGACGATATGGTGCTGATTAAATCAGACGGCTACCCGACTTATAACTTCGCAAACGTGGTTGATGACCATTTACAGGGAATTACCCATGTTGTCCGCGGCAATGAGTATCTTTCCTCCTCCCCGAAATATAACCGTCTTTACGAGGCATTCGGCTGGGAAGTGCCGGTCTATGTACACTGTCCGACCATCACTAATGAGGAACATAAGAAGCTGAGCAAAAGAAGCGGCCATTCCTCCTACCAGGACCTGATTGAACAGGGATTTATTTCCGAGGCGGTCGTTAACTTTGTCGCCCTGCTCGGATGGTCGCCTGAGAACAATCAGGAGATATTCTCACTGGACGAGCTGGTAAAAGAGTTTAATTATAAAAATATCAGCAAATCTCCGGCCGTATTTGATATGGTTAAGTTAAAATGGATGAACGGAGAATATATTAAGGCCATGGACTTCGAACGCTTCTACGAGATGGCTGAGCCGTATATCAGGAAGGCAGTCACTAAGGAGCTGGATCTGAAGAAGATTGCTTCCATGGTAAAAACGAGAATTGAAGTGCTGCCGGATATCGAAGGCCATATTGATTTCTTTGAGGCGCTTCCGGATTATGATACGGATATGTATATCCATAAGAAGATGAAGACGACGAAGGAATCCTCCCTGGAAGTGTTAAAGGAGCTTCTTCCGGTTCTTGAAGCACAGGATGACTATTCAAATGACGCACTTTACACGGTCCTTTCCGGTTATGTGGCCGAAAAGGGAGTTAAGACCGGATTTGTGATGTGGCCGATCCGTACCGCTGTGTCCGGCAAGCAGATGACACCGGCCGGGGCGACGGAGATTATGGAAGTTCTGGGCAAGGAGGAATCCCTGAACAGAATCAGAAAAGGAATTGAGATTTTGTCGGAATCATAGTGAAGTGAAGCAGATTTTCACCGCCGAACAATACGGAGGAGTGCTGGGGATTTCAGCACTCCTTTTGAGATATTTTACAGGAACAGGATAACCGGATATGGAATTTGGCAGGACACAGGAACAGGCGATACGCCACAATGAGGGGCCGATGATGATACTGGCCGGCCCCGGCTCGGGGAAGACCACGGTAATTACCCAGCGAATCAAATATCTGACGGAAAGCTTGAATATCAATCCGGCGGACATTCTGGTTATAACATTTACCAGGGCCGCAGCAGAGGAGATGAAGGAGCGCTATATCCGTCTTACAGGGAACGCTTCCAGAGTTACCTTCGGAACGTTTCACTCGATTTTTTTCCAGATTCTGAAGCTGGCATACCGTTACACTGCGCAGAACATTGTCAGGCCGGAACAGCAGATGCAGCTTATAAGGGAGCTGGCAGGCAAAGAAGAGCTTGAACTGGAAGATGAGAATGAATTTATTTCTTCTATTTTGAGTGAAATCAGCTCCGTAAAAGGGGAAATGATTGATTTGCGGCATTATTATTCCAGGAACTGTCCGGATGAGACATTCAGAAGAATCTGCAGCGGATACGAAGAGCAGATGCGGCGTTTGGGCCTCATCGACTTTGACGATATGATGGTTATGTGCCGGCAGTTGTTCCTGGAGCGCCAGGATATTCTGGCGGCATGGCAGAGAAGATACCGTTATATCCTGATTGATGAATTTCAGGATATAAACCGTCTGCAGTATGAGATTATACGGATGATAGCAGAACCGGAGAATAATCTGTTTATTGTCGGGGATGATGACCAGTCTATCTACCGGTTCAGGGGCGCTAAGCCGGAAATTATGCTGGGGTTTGAAAGAGATTACCCCGGCGCGGGGAGAATCCTCCTCGATGTTAATTACCGCTGCACAGAAGAGATTGCAGGTCCGGCCATGCGTCTGATCGAGAATAATGAAAAACGCTTCAGTAAGAAGATCAGGACGAACGGTGCCAGGGGGAAGCAGATTATAACCAGGATCTGGCAGGACAGCTTTGAGGAGAACAACAGGATTGCGGAGGAGATAAAAGCATATCAGGCTGCGGGATACCGCTACGGTGATATAGCGGTTCTCTACAGGACGAATTCCGGGCCGAGGCTTTTGATGGAAAAGCTGATGGAATACAACCTCCCGTTCAAAGCCAGGGATTCCGTCCCCAATCTGTATGAACACTGGATATCCCGGAATATACTTACCTATATCAGAATTGCCCTTGGAAGCCGGGAACGGGCGGATTTCCTTCAGATTATCAACCGGCCGAAGCGGTATATCAGCCGTGACAGCTTAAGAAATCCCCAGGTATCCTTCAATGAATTAAAGGAGTGGTATCACGATAAAGACTGGGTGGCGGACCGGATAGAAAATCTGGAATATGATTTAAAGGCAGTCAGCCGCATGTCGCCTCTGGCAGCGGTGAATTACATACGCCAGGGAGTGGGATACGACGGTTTCCTGGAGGAATTTGCAGCGGGACGCAGGATGAAGCCGGAAGAGCTTTTTGAGACTGCGGATCAGCTGAAAGAAAGCGCCGCCGGATTTAAGACATTTGAAGAATGGTTCCGTCACATAGAGGACTATGGGGAGGAACTGAAACGCCAGGCCCAGGCCGGATTGAAGGAAAAAAGCCAGGACGCAGTCACACTGGCGACGATGCACGGTTCGAAGGGTCTGGAGTTTAAGATTGTCTATATACTGGATGCCAATGAGGGAGTGACGCCCCATGGCAAAGCGGCTCTGGATGAGGATATGGAAGAAGAAAGACGGCTGTTTTATGTGGCGATGACAAGGGCCAGGGAACGCCTTCATGTGTACGCTGTAAAAGAACGTTATCATAAGAAGGCGGAGCTTTCAAGATTTGTGGAAGAATACCTTTGTAAGGAGTGAAATCATGGGATATATACACATCTACTGCGGTGACGGAAAAGGTAAAACCACGGCTGCAGTCGGCCTGGCCGTCAGAATGGCGGGCAGCAATGGGCAGGCTGTGATGGTCCGGTTTCTGAAAAACGATGATTCCGGTGAAGTGGATTGTCTGAGACAGATTAAAGGGATTACGGTAATACCCTGTAAAAAAACGTTCGGTTTTACCTGGCAGATGACAGAGGCTGAAAAACGGGAAGCTTCGGCTTATTATAAAGAGCTTTTTGATGAGGCGGCAGACCTGGCTCTTTTAACGGCGGAGCAGGGACAGACGCTCTTTGTCATGGACGAGGTATGTGCGGCCGTCAACAGCGGACTGCTGCAAAAGGAACAGGTTCTTGCTTTTCTGGACCGCTGTCCCGACAGCCTGGAGATAGTGATGACAGGGCGGGAACCGGCGCCGGAGTTTATACAGAGAGCCGGCTATATATCAGAGCTCATAAAGGTACGCCATCCCTTCGACAAAGGGGTGCCGGCAAGAAAAGGGATTGAATATTAATCGGGAGGACAAAGGATGAAGGGCGTAAGAGGCAAAACCCCGGTCAGAATGGTGACGGCCCAGGAGAGGGAGGCTTTGAGACAGGAGATTGAAGGAGAGCATCCGGGATATTTGGATGAGAACCTGAAACTGACGACAATTGTTAAAACATTTACGGGTATAAGAGTTCTTTACGGACTATATTATCTGCTTATCACGCTGATATACGGTCTTCAGTTCACACAGGGGATATTTACGATATTCAGCGCATTTGTATTTTATCTGTGGTACTCCTGGATGCTGAAGGCAGGGAAAGGCGTTGCCGTACTGATGCTGGTTCTCAGAGGGTTCAGTATTGTAACCGGAGGCGTTTCAATTCTTGGGATGTCCTACTGGCTACCGTATCCTCTCGTTTTTTACATTGACAACGGCGTGCGTAATGGAATTTTGTGAGGCGATTTTCTGCATCTACATACTGTTTAACAGGAATGCATCTACGGTGATCCGCCTGAACCGGGATTGTGAAGCGCGTTTGGCACGTGGTGTTTCCGCGGGGACACTGGAAAAGATGGCGGAGTATAAAAATCCCTATACAGGAGATAATGATTCCGGCAGCGGGGAACCCAATGCCGGGGAAGACAAAGACGGGAAAAACGATTGACGCGTCGCTGTCCGCAGACGAAATTCAGCGGGGATATTTATTTTCAATGCCTGTAAAAATCCGGCATACTGTGGCTGGGAACGCAGTGAATGAAAAATATCCTTGATTTTTCTCACGGCCTCTGATAAAGTGGAGTTGGAAAGTTAGAAAAAAGTAAATATGCAATTATAATTGCCTGCCGTTTGGCAGAAGAAAGAGGTTAAGATGGAAGACAAAAAGAATATGACTCCGGAAGAAATGGACAATCAGGAGGAGATGACGGTAACACTCACCCTGGATGATGGAAAAGAGCTGGAGTGTGTTGTACTTACTATCTTTCCGGCAGGAGATAAAGAATATATCGCCCTCCTTCCGATGGAAGATGCGAATGATGAGTCGGATGAGGGAGAAGTATATCTTTACCGCTACTCAGAAGATGAGAACGGCCAGCCGAATCTGGAAAACATTGAAGACGACGATGAGTATGAGATCGTTGCCGATGCCTTCGATGAACTGTTAGACGAGCAGGAGTATGATGAAGTAGTCGGAGAAGACGAATTAGACGATTAAAGTAAACGGTAGGGGTCACCGCCTTCAATCAAAGAAAAGCTCTCTCTGCATTGTGCCGAGGGAGCTTTTCGATTAAGGAATCCCGAGAGGGGGGATTCCTTTCGGAGTACATCTTGCAGACATAATTTTACAGACACGCTCCGGGGATAAAGCGGGCGGCAGATAAGAGGGGTGGTTACAGTGGAACTCAGACAGGAACAGAAACTAAAACAGACCTTATCACAGAATATGCTTCAGTCTACAGAAATTCTTCAGATGGGACAGCTGGAGCTTAAGGAATATCTGGAGGATCTGGCACTGGAAAATCCGGTGGTGGATATGGACGAGATGCGTTCCGAAAAGTCATCGGACGACAAAGGGGAGAGTAACGAAGATTTTATCAGGAGGCTGGAAGAGCTGCAGAGCGTGGACGCTCAAAACCGCCAGTATTATCAGGACGAGCAGGATGAGGCCAGCCGTTTCGAACCGGCAGAAAGACCTGGGATGGATTTAAGGGATGCCCTGATGGAACAAATCCTGTTTATGAAGATCTCAAAGGAAGAATTCCGTATTTTAGAATATATGATATTAAATCTGGACGACAACGGCTATCTGACGGAGGATCTGCCGCTTCTGTGCAAGGAGCTTAAGATTTCGGAAGAAGACGGTGAACGGATGCTTAAGGTACTCTGGAAACTGGAACCAAAGGGAACAGGGGCCAGGAATCTCAGGGAGTGTCTGCTGATCCAGCTGGAGGGCGGCAGTGAGGTGGATGAGCTGGCCCGCCGGATCATTGAAGACTATCTGGAGGAACTTGGCAGGAACCGGATGGAGATTATTGCCAGGAAGCTGAAGTGCAGTATGGATCAGGTGCTAACGGCTTCCGATCGGATACGGATGCTGAATCCGAGGCCGGGAAGCGGCTTTGGGAGCGGTAAATATCAGAAATATCTGGTTCCGGACGTGCTGGTGGTCAAGGCAGAAGGCCGTTTTCAGATTATAATCAATGATGAGACATATCCGCAGCTTTCCATCAATCCGTATTATCTGACCCTGATGAAGGGGGAGGATTCCGGGGAAGCAGCCGGATATATTAAAAATAAAGTGAAACAGGCGGAATGGGTATGCCATTGTGTGGAGCAGAGAAACAGGACGCTCTATCTGCTTGTGCAGGAAATTCTCAAGGCTCAGATTGCTTTCTTTGAAGGCGGCAGAGGGAAACTGACGGCACTGACCCAGAGAAGCGTGGCTGAAAAGCTTGGAATGAATGAGTCTACCATCAGCCGCGCCGTACGGGAAAAATACCTCCAGTGCCAATGGGGCCTGTTCCCGCTGCAATTTTTCTTTTCCAGGGGAAGTATCCAGACCTGTCCGGCGGCAGAAGCAAAAAATTCGCCTTCCGAAAAGGCAGGCGGCGCCGGTGCGGAGGCGGTAAAGGAACAGATTCGGATTCTGGTTGCGGGCGAAGATAAGAAAAAACCGTACAGTGACAGGATACTGGCAGAAAAACTCGGGGAAGCCGGATTCTCGATATCGAGAAGAACCGTTGCAAAATACAGGGAAGCGATTGGAATTGCCGATGCATCGGGAAGAAAGGTTTTCGAACGGAAAAACACGCTGTGACATGCTCTGAAAAAGGGGGAGGGCCAGCAGATTAGACCTGCTGGCCGGAGTATGAAAAAGTCTGTCTAAGGCTCTTGCCTTGTTCACTTATTACTATACAGCAGAAATGTGGCTAAAATATGTGCGTGGAATAAAACATTTATAAAAACTATTGATAAAATCTAAAGAAAATGTGGATTAAATAGTTATAGTTTACCAATCAGAGGAGAATATATGTCATTACAATTCATTATCGGCGGCTCAGGCTCCGGCAAGACCCGTCGTCTGTACAACGATTTGATAGAGCAGGCGGCAGGGAATCCGGACGGCCGCTATTTTGCTATCGTACCGGAACAGTTTACCATGCAGACACAGAAAGATATTGTAACGCTGCATCCCTGTCACGGCGTTATGAATATTGACATTGTCAGTTTTGAACGTCTGGCCTACAGGATATTTGAGGAGCTGGCGGTGGAGAGCCTGGCCGTTCTCGATGATATGGGAAAGTCTATGGTGCTGCGCAAGGTGGCGGCAGGAAAGAAAAGGGAACTGAAGCTGTTCGGCAGTCATCTGGACAAGATAGGTTTTATCGGGGAACTGAAATCCATGCTGTCGGAGTTTTTTCAGTACGGCATAACGGCGGAGGTTTTGGAAGAGCTTGTCTCGGAGGCGGATAAGGAAAACTGGAGCGCGATGCTTAAACAGAAGCTGAATGATATGGTAGTGCTGCACCGCGCATTTAAAAAATATACGGAAGATAAGAAATGCATTGTGAAGGAAGAAATTCTGGAAATGCTCTGCCGCGTTCTCCCGGATTCAGAGCTTATCAGGGGCAGTGTGGTGACACTGGACGGTTATACCGGTTTTACGCCCGTACAGTACCGCCTTCTGGAGCTGCTGCTTCAGTACTGCCGGAGAGTAGTGGTAACTATTACAATGGATCCGGAAGAAAATCCGTACAGGGAAAGCGGTCCTTCCCATCTCTTCCATATGAGCAAGCACACGGTGTGCAGGCTTACGGATTTGGCCGCACAGACGGGGGCTGGAAGGGAAGAGGATATCCTTCTTTTGCAATATCCGGCTTACCGGTTCAAAAACAGCCCGGAGCTTCAGTTCATTGAAAAGGAACTGTTCCGTTTCCGCGGCCGTAAATACGAAGAATCGTCAGGTGCGCCGGGCGTTGTGCTGTTCCAGTCCGACACCCCTTTAAAAGAGGTGCAGATGATAGCCGGCGAGATAGAGCGCCTCATTAAGCAGGAAAAATACCGTTACCGTGATATTGCGGTGGTGACCGGAGCGCTGGACGACTATTCCAGAGAAATAGTGCGCCAGTTTGAGACAAACAGAATACCGGCTTTTATAGATTATAAAAAAAATATTATGGGAAATCCGATGGTGGAGCTTCTGCGCGCAGCCCTTGAGGTCATGCAGAAGAATTTCTCTTACGAGAGCATGTTCCGCTATCTGAAAACCGGGCTGGTAACGGATAAGCAGGAGATGTTAAGCCGTCTGGAAAATTACGCTCTGGCCCTCGGCATCCGCAGCTTTAAACGGTGGGATATGGCCTGGGAGGCCGTCTACCGGGGAGCCGAGCTTATCAATCTGGAGGAACTGAATGCATTCCGGGAAGAGATACTCACGCCCCTGAGACCGTTAAAAGACGTGTTTGGCAGCCGTAAATCTACGGTACGTGAGAAAACGGAGGCTCTGGTGCATTTTCTGGAGGCGCTGCATATCGAAGAAAAGCTGCAGGATTATGAAGCGGAATTCCGGGAAACAGGAGAGGTGAGCCTTGAGAAGGAGTACAGCCAGGTATACGGCCTTGTTATCACATTATTCGACAGGATAACGGCCCTCCTGGGGGATGAGGCAGTTGGGAAAAAAGAATATTCAGACATTCTGGACGCCGGCTTTGAGGAGATTAAAGTGGGTCTTATTCCGGCTGTTGTGGACCGTGTTGTGGTGGGAGATATCACGAGAACCAGGCTGTCCCACATCAAGGTGCTGTTTTTTGCGGGAGTCAATGACGGGATTGTTCCGTCTGCGTCAGGAAGAGGCGGAATCCTTACCGAAGCAGAGCGCAGGAGCCTGAAAAGCCGTCAGGTGGAGCTGGCGCCGACTGCCAGGGAGGAAGGCTTTTTACAGAGACTCTATCTGTATTTGGTTATGACAAAACCTTCCGACCGTCTGTACCTCTCCTATGCAGCTTCATCCTCAGACGGAAAGAGCCTGCGGCCTTCCGGGCTGATTGGCCAGGTGTTAAAAATGTTTCCGGAAAAACGTGTGATGAGGGCCGATGAAAAACAGATGGCTGCCTGGTCTTTACCTCTTGGAAAACGCCGGGTTATCGAGGGACTGAAGGATTACGGCAGCAGCAGGCAAGACAGCCGGTTTATGGAGCTGTTCGGCTTTTTTTTACGTTCCGAATTGTACCGGGACGAACTCAGGCAGCTTGTGGAGGCGTCGTTTTATACATATGAGGACAGGGGAATCGGAAGAACCGCGGCAAAGGAGATATACAGTGCAACCCTTCACGGCAGCGTTACGAGGATGGAACAGTACGCCTCCTGTGCCTATGCCCATTTTCTGGCTTATGGCCTCGAACTGTCGGAACGGCCGGTCTATGAGCTGGCGGCCGCCGACATCGGCAATCTGTTCCATGGCTCCATCGACCTCTATTTTAAACGAATGAAGGAGGAAAACCGTTCCTTCCGGGAGATTTCTGAGGAAGACAGAAAAAAGCTGGTGTCGGAGTGCGTCTCTGATGTGACGAAGGATTACGGCAATACGATTATGTCCAGCAGCGCCAGGAATCAGTATCTGGAGCGCAAGGTCCGCCGGATTACCGACCGGACGGTGTGGGCATTGACCGAACAGCTCAAAAAGGGAGATTTTGAGCCGGCCGGCTTTGAGGTGACATTCAGTCCGGCGGATAACTTAAAAGCGATGAAAATTCCAGTTTCAAAGGAGGAGGCTATCCATCTGAAAGGGCGGATTGACCGGATCGATCTCTGTGAAGACGGAGATCTGCTTTACCTGAAGATTATAGATTATAAAACCGGAAAGACAAAATTTGATTTGATGGAAGCGTATTACGGGCTTCAGCTCCAGCTTGTGGTTTATATGGATGCGGCTCTTGAAAAAGAACAGAGGAAGCACCCTGATAAAAAAGTAGTTCCGGCCGGTATATTTTACTATAATATAGCGGATCCGATGGTGGAGCGGAAGAAAGAGATGGATGAGGAGGAGACGAAACAGGCGATTTTAGAACAGCTCAGAATGAATGGACTGGTTAACGCAAAGCCGGAAGCCGTAGTGCATCTTGATAACCGTCTTGATTTTTCATCCTCCCGGGGAGAGGATTCCTCGGTGATTCCCGTATCGGTCAAGAATGAGGAAATCGCGAAGAAGTCCTCTGTTGCCGGAGAGAAAAGGTTTGAAGCGTTGGGAGCCTTTGTCAACCGGAAGCTTAAGAATATGGGGCGTGAGATTCTGGACGGGCGTATTACCGTGGCGCCCTTTAAAAACGGGAACCGGACGGCATGTGACTTCTGCCCGTACCACAGTGTCTGCGGTTTTGACTTAAAAACAGATGGGTACGGATACAGGCGGTTTGATAAGCTGAACCCGGAAGATATCTGGCAGGAGATTGACAAATACGCACCAAAAGACGGCGGGACAAACGGAGATAGCCGAAGCGGAGAAAGGAGGAAGACGGAAGATGACAGTGAACTGGACGAAGGAACAGAAAGCCGTAATTGAGAGCAGAAACCGGAATCTGCTCGTTTCCGCCGCTGCGGGAAGCGGTAAGACAGCGGTTCTGGTTGAACGAATCATCAGAATGATAACCGGCGATAGCCCAATCGATATCGACCGGCTTCTTGTCATGACTTTTACGAAGGCAGCTGCGGCAGAGATGCGGGAGCGTATCCAGGCGGCGATAGAAAAAAAACTGGAAGAAGATCCCGGGAATGAGCATCTGCAGCAGCAGGCCGTCACGGTACAGTTTGCCCAGATTACGACGATTGACAGTTTCTGTCTACATATTCTGAGGGAACATTTTGACTGCATTGATATTGACCCTGCATTCCGGGTCGGCGACGAAGGGGAGATGCTCCTGCTGCGCGCCGAAGTTTTGCAGGAACTGATGGAAGACTCCTATGCAAATGGAGGGGAGGCATTTGAGCGCTTTGTCGATACGTATTCGATCGGCAAGGCGGACGGCGGGATTGAAGATTACATTATGCAGGTTTTTTCATTTGCACAGAGCAATCCCTGGCCTGATAAATGGTTCGAGCATTGCAGAAAAGAGCTTGAAACAACGGATTTTGGAGAACTGGACCGGACGGAGTGGATGCGGTTTCTGCTTGAAGACGTCAGAACGCAGGCGGAGGAGTGGGAACGGCAGCTTGAGGATGCGGTAAAGCTCTGCATGGAAGAAGACGGGCCTGAACCTTATCTGCCGATGGTAAATGAGGATCTGTGCAACGTAAGGCAGTTGATTTCGGCCTGCGGTTCATATCTGGAATTCAGTTCGGCTGCTGAGCGGTTCACGTTCTCAAGAATGGCGGCGATCCGGGGAAAGAATTCCACGGTAAATCCGGATAAAAAAGAAGCGGTATCTGAATGCAGAAAGCGCATTAAGAAATCAGTTGAGAAGATGCGGGAGCAGTATCTGTTCGAATCACCGGAGAAAACCCTGGAGGACATGGAGGCAGGGAAGGAGTCCATCCTGATGCTTCTTGCGCTGGCGGAGGAGTTTGCAGCCCGGTTCAGGGAAAAGAAGCGGGAAAAAAATGTGGTCGATTTTAACGATCTGGAGCATTTTGCCCTGGAGGTCCTGACAGAGGCAGGAACCGGAACGCCCGGTCCTGTGGCCGACGAATTGAGCCGCCAGTTCGACGAGATACTCGTTGACGAATACCAGGACAGCAACCTGGTGCAGGAGACCCTGATTCACTGTATTTCCAGGGAGCGGTTCGGCAGTCCCAATGTTTTTATGGTGGGGGATGTGAAGCAGAGCATTTATAAGTTCCGTCTGGCCCGCCCGGAGCTGTTTCTGGAAAAATATAACAGCTATACGTCGGAAGAAAGCCTCTACCAGAAGATAGAACTGCACCAGAATTTCAGAAGCCGCGATACCGTGTTAATGAGCATCAATGATATCTTTTTCAGGATTATGACAAAGAAGCTTGGGAATATTGAATATACGGATGAGACGGCTCTTCATCCGGGGGCGTCCTTCGAGCCGTATGAAGGACGGAAACAGGGAGAACTGGATACGGAGCTGCTTCTTATCAACACGGCGGGCAGTGAGCTTGAGGGGCTGGACGATGATATTTCCGATTATACGGCCAGGGAGCTGGAGGCCGGCATGATAGCCGGAAAAATCAGGGAGCTGACCGGCGAAGAAAACGGCATGGCGGTCTGGGACAAGGATGAGAAATGCTACCGGCCTGCCAGATACGGGGATATTGTCATCCTTTTGCGGAGTGTCAGCGGCTGGGCGGAAAGCTTTACGGAGATACTGGCGCACCAGGGAATACCGGCCTTTGCGGAGTCCAGAACCGGATACTTTGATACGGTTGAGGTGGAAACCGTCTTAAATCTTCTGGCTGTCATCGATAATCCGATTCAGGACATACCGCTTGCATCCGTTCTGAAAGCTCCTTTTTGCGGCCTGGCAGACCGGGAGCTGGCTCACATTACTGCAGTCTGCAAAAGAAACATTGAGAAAGGCCGGGACAGAGGACTGTATTCGGCGGTCATGAATTTTCTTTCGGAGAGCCGGGCAGATTCTGAACACGGGCCGGAAGGAGAAAAGTCGGGGACTGATGAGCTGTTTAATGATGCCGCGATTGCGGAAAAGCTTGAAAAGACTGTAAAATTGATTGAGGGGCTCCGGAAGATGGCCGTCTATCTGCCGATGCACAGCCTGCTCCACCGGATTTTCGATCTGACGGGATACTACGACTATGTTTCTGCAATGCCGGCCGGGGAGACGAGGAGAGCCAATCTGGACATGCTTGTTGAGAAGGCTTCTTCCTATGAGGCCACAAGCTACCGGGGCGTATTCCATTTCATCAAATATATCGAAAAGCTGAAAAAGTACAATACGGATTTCGGGGAAGCGTCAACAGTTAACGAACAGGGCAATACGGTGCGGATCATGAGCATCCATAAGAGTAAGGGGCTGGAATTCCCGATCGTTATTGTTGCCGGAATGGGGAAAATGTTCAACAAACAGGATACAAGAGGAAAAATCCTTATAGACTCTGAATTCGGCATTGGAACGGATTATCTGGACAGCAGGAAACGCCTGAAGGGTCCCACGCTTAAAAAGAATGTAATGAAGCGCAGGATGGAGCTGGAGGCTCTGGGTGAGGAACTTCGTGTTCTCTATGTGGCAATGACAAGAGCCAAGGAAAAGCTGATTATGACGGCTTCGGATAAGAATCTGGACGGAAGAATGGAAAAATGGAGACAGATTTCCCTTTACGGAGGTCAGGTACCCTATACGATTCTCACAATGGCAGGGTCCTGCCTGGACTGGCTTCTTATGAGCATCCGTGAAAGCGGCTGCCGGATATCGGTTACCAGGGTAAAAGCAGAGGATCAGCTTGTAAATGAGATAGAAGAGCAGCTTTCCAAAAAAGTCTCCAGGGAGGAGCTGTTAAACCGGGATCCGGATCGAATTTACGATGCAGCTTACCGTAAGAGGCTGGAGACATCCTTCCACTTCCGTTATCCATATGAAGCCGATGTGGCCCTGAATACGAAGATGTCGGTTTCAGAGCTGAAAAAAGAAGGGATGGAGGCGGAAGAGGAGACGGCGTTCCTCCCGACCCTGCCGGTTTTTATGGAAGAGGAAGAGGTGAGGGAGGGAGGCACATCCAGAGGTACGGCCTACCACCGCGCTATGGAGCTGCTGCCCTTCAGCCAGATCACGTCGGAAGATGAGGTGACCCGTCTTCTCAACCAATATACAGAAGAGGGGAAGCTGGCGAAAGAAGCCAGAGACATGATATGGCCGCCCGATATCTATCGTTTTTTCACCACCAAGCTGGGGAAAAGGATGCAGGCGGCGGCACAATCAGGAAAGCTGTATAAAGAGAAACAGTTTGTGATGGGAATACCGGCCCGCGAGATGGGGGACTGGGACTCGGACGAGCTGGTTTTGATCCAGGGTATCATCGACGCCTGGTTTGAAGAGGAAGATGGCCTGATACTGGTCGATTATAAGACAGACTATGTGAACGATACCCAGATACTGGTTAAACGTTACAAAACGCAGCTTGATTATTACGAGAAGGCACTGACTCAGATGCTGGGAAGGAACGTGAAGGAACGCTATATCTATTCCTACCGGCTGGGGCTTATTGCTGTTTGATAAGATAGAATCCCGCTCGCGGGATTCTCCGCCCGCGGAGGGGCGCTGCGGCGGCATAATTTCCTGCCGCCGCAGGCATTGGCTCACTTAACGAGTGTAACGAGCTTAGTGAACAAGCCCTCTTTAGGGTTGCGATCCTCCGCAAAGCGGTTTCATACGTTCATTTCTATTTTATATTTTTCAGCCGGTTTTTTAAACTGTCTGAGAATTCCTGTGTCATTGGATTAACGGGAACATTCCTTGGCAGTATGTAGCCGAATTCTATGCTGTCGTTGCAGTCGTCTATCGGAATTGACAGTACCTGATAGGCTGATGTCTGGGTTGTAAAATCGTGGATTCCGATTCCGTAAAAATCACTGCAGGAAATCAGGTGGAGCAGTGAAGCGCGGCTTGTCAGATAGGCCATTCTGGAACCATAATTCAGGTTATATTGAGAATCCTGGGAGAATATACGGTATGTAAAATCTTCGCATTGTCCCAGATACCTGGCAAAACCGTAAGGCGCCAGGGTATGGAGATTGACAGGTTTTCCTTCCCTGATAAGCGGGTGGTTTGTGGAAACCAGGATGTGCGGTTTTACATAGCACAGAAAATGGTAATCAAGAGACTGGGAAGCCAGTCTTGCCTTAAACTCACCGTGGCGTCTGCCGTCAAAATGCAGAACACCGATATTGGCCTGGCCCGAATATACGTCTTCAATCACTTCATCCGCCGTACCTTCACTGAGCCGGTGGATAAATGAAGGATTATCCTTGTGCTTTAATACCACTTCAATAAAGCTTTCCATAATATGGGAATACTTTGTCATGGAAACCACCAGCGAGTGCCCGGTGTCACTGCATGAACTGCGGAACGTCTCCATTTTTTCCACTTCGCGGATTATATTTTCGGCATGGATCATAAAATCCTCCCCGTCAGGGGTAAGGGAAACGCCGCCCCTTGTGCGCTGGAACAAAACGGCGCCAACGGCATTTTCAAGTTCTTTGATGATCTTACTCAGATACGGCTGGGAAATAAAGAGGCTCTGGGCGGCTTTATTGATGGAGCCGAGCCTGGCAACGGTGATGAAATACTCCAGATGCTTTAAATTCATATCCATATTCATTAAAAATCCCCTCCCAAAAGACAGTTACAGTATATCACATTGGGGGATTGTTTGAAAGAAATAGATTTAACTGAGGTTGGGAGGACGCGCCCGGAA
>NZ_KE992845.1 GCF_000466485.1 [Clostridium] symbiosum ATCC 14940
CGCGTCCTCCACACCTCAGTTAAATCTCCATTTACGGCTGTCCGCATATCCTGGCCCTCTCATGAATATACATGAAGCAGAAGAAAATTTACAAGGAGTCATTATGGGAAAGTCCAGTCTGCGGATAATAATCCGCACCATTTTTATCACCTACATACTCACCGCCATCTTTCTGCTGCTTCTGGCATTCGGCCTTTATCAGCTTCATTTGAGTGAAAGTCAGGTAAATCTGGGGATCAATGTTATCTACATTGTCACCTGTTTTATCGGCGGGGTTCTGGCTGGTAAAGCAGCAAAAGTAAAGCGGTTTTTGTGGGGATTTTTCTCCGGTACGGCTTACTTTCTGGTACTCCTGGCCGTTTCTTTTTTAATCCACAAGAGTATCGGAAGCAATATGAATGAACTGGCCCTCATCTTTGCCATGTGCGCAGGAAGCGGCACGATAGGCGGAATGATAAGCTGATCGTATTTTCATATTCCTGCGGTCAGTCGCAAAGATATGCAAACAGCCAGACTTCAATAAGTCTGGCTGTAACATGTTCAAACGATGCAGTCTTTTTTTATTCTACTGTTTTTCCGCCTCTTCCTCCCGCCTCGCCGTAACCGCCTCGATGGGATTGAGAATATAAAGATGTATCTTATCAATCCTGTTTTTCTCTACGCTGTCGACGCAGAGACGCACATTATCAATCACCACGTCCTCGCCTTCCTCAGGCAGGTGATCGAGAAGTCCGATTACCAGACCGCCGATGGAATCATAATCCTCCGACTGAAGATTCAGTTCCAGATAGTCATTCAAATCTGTCAGCTTCATGGAGCCTTCCACCACATATTCCCTGGGGCCAATCTGGATAAGCGCCTCTTCCTCATCTTCATCGTACTCATCACGGATTTCCCCGACAATCTCCTCCAGCATGTCCTCCAGCGTGATAAGTCCCGCCGTCGCTCCGTATTCGTCCAGGACAATGACAATATTTATCATGGCTTTACGCATCTCAATCATCAGTTCCGAAACTTTTTTGAACTCATACGTGTAGAGCGGCTGGCGCAGGTAATTCTTCACTGAAAAATCCTCGCTGTTTTCCGCCAGGAAGATATCCTTAATATTGATAATGCCGATCACATTGTCCGTCGTCTCTTCAAATACCGGAAATCTCGTGTACTTCTCTTCCCGGAATATGTCAACCAAATCCTGATAGCTTGTATTCACATCCACAAAGCTCATATCAATACGGGGAACCATGACGTCCTTTGCCACGGCATCACCGAAATCAAACACATTGTTGATCATCTTCTTCTCTTCCGACTCAATCACACCTTCTTCATGGCTGACCTGGACAATGGTCCTCAGTTCATCCTCCGTGATAGACTCCCCTCTCTTATTCGGATCAACCCGGAACAATTTGAGGACAAAAAAAGATAGATGGTTTACGATGTAAATCACCGGTGTCAAAACTATCATTATAATATATATAATTTTTGCAAAGCGAAGAGCGATGCTCTCTGCTGATATTGTGGAAACCGTCTTCGGCGTAATCTCGCCGAATACAAGGATAAGCAATGTCAGCACACCCGTCGCAAAACCCACGGCCTCGTTGCCCCACAACCTTGTAGCCAGCATTGTGGAAAGGGATGATGCGTAAAGGTTTACTATGTTATTGCCAATAAGAATCGCACTCAGCATCTTGCCCGGATTGCTGATCACTTTCATGACAAACTCGGCCCTGCCATCACCGGCATCGGCCAGAGTCCTCATACGGATCTTGTTTACCGTGGTAAGGGCTGTCTCTGACGATGAGAAAAATGCAGATAATGCAAGCAAAACAACTAAAATAAGCAACTGTATGGCGTCACTTGAATCCAAAAAAATCAACTCCTGTTTTATCATATTTTAAAGCTGATTCTACAATATTTCCCACTGCCTGTCAACAAATAATAGGAAAGCTTGCTAAAAATCCCGCCTCTGTTTATAATAAAGCTATTATTAGAGAACACGGAAGGAAAAATTATGAAAGCTACAATCGGTATTGATATCGGCGGTTCCACGACAAAAATAGCAGGATTTACTGAAGAAAAAAAGCTCCTCGGCACACTGCAGGTCAAAGCATCGGATCAGATAACCAGCCTGTACGGCGCTCTCGGCCGTTTTCTGCGTGAACACGGGCTGTCTCTGGCCGATATTTCTAAAATCGTCCTCACCGGTGTGGGCGCCTCCTTTATCGAGGAAGATATCTATGCAATCCCAACCGTCAAAGCAGTGGAACTGGATGCCATCGCACGCGGCGGACTGGCTCTGGCCGGTCTGGATGAAGCATTGGTTGTAAGCATCGGTACCGGCACCGCTTTTGTGCGGGCGGACAAAAACAGTATCCGTCATATAGGGGGAAGCGGGGTCGGCGGCGGAACCCTGTCCGGACTGGCCTCCCATTTTCTTCATGAAACCGACATTTTCGTCCTGTCCTCCATGGCTGAGAAAGGTGATCTCAGAAAGGTGGATCTGATGATGAGTGATATCTTCTGCGGCGATATTGCTTCACTGCCCCCGGAACTGACCGCCGCCAACTTTGGAAAAGTTAAAAATGACGCCAGCGACTGTGATGTCGCCGCCGCCCTCTTTAACCTCGTGTACCAGACCGTAGGCGTCCTGGCTATTTTTGCCCTGACTAACGATACGGCCAGGGACATTGTCCTGACCGGCTCCCTCGCCTGCCTGCCTCCGGCGGTCAAGGTATTCGGTGTGTTTGAGCAAATGAAAGATCTCTACGGCGTACACTTCATCATACCGCCGAATGCCGCATTCGCCACGGCAATCGGCGCCGTTATGATGAATTTTGATGATTAGGTATTACTGCTCCACAGTTCCATCCGCTTTATCTGCCCTGTGTTCCGACTTTCTTCCGGGCCTGCTCTCCGGGCCGGAGAAAAGTTCGGAAACAGCCAGCAGAAAAGTACCAAGAAAGATACAAAGATCGCCGATATTGAATACCACCTTTTTAAGCCAGCCGAACTGAAAGCTGAAATAATCCACGACGTAACCGCGTTTCACCCTGTCAAAAAGATTGCTCAGCGCACCTGCCGTCACCAGGGAAAATCCCAGTTTGTCGATCAGACGGCTTTTTCTAGTAAGCAGCCAGAAAAAAACACCCGTCACAGCAGACGTAAAAACCAGAGGAACCGTTTTCACCAGTTCCTGGTTGTTTTTTAAGAGGCCAAAGCAGAAACCGTCATTATGATTTCTGTAAAGCCTTATCTTACCGGAGGTTCCTTCCATATCCCTGGGGAAATCTTCCTTATCGCCGGCCTCTATTTTCCCCTTTAAAAGTATGTCAAGGCCGAACAGGCCTGCCATTAATCCGAGAAACTGCATAATCTTCCTCCCATCCTGCTCATAAATAAATTAGACTTCTTCTTCCTATCGTATCATTTTTTTGCATTCCCGTAAAGTTTCCCAAGACAGCTTTCCTTATAATATTTTCTCCCGCCCGGCATATATTAATAAAAACAATTTAAGGAAATTGCGCATGGCGTGTACTGAAAATTCCGCTTCTGAATCAATTGCCGATTTTATTTACCGATATTATGTATTCTCACCTGAATCAATTCTGCAGGACATAGATTTTTGTTATGATTTTGTCAATCCGCAATTTATTGTTGTTTACCAGCCGCTCTCTGAAGTGGAGCCGATTTCTATAGGAAAAGACGGATATGATACAATTCCCAGCCTCTATACTTTGCTGGATTCTGCCAATATGGACAGCGCCGGCATTTTAAGAACTTTCGACCAGCCCCAATTGGGCTATAAAGGCAGCGGCACCCTGATTGGCATTGTAGATACCGGTATTGATTACCAGAATCCTGTTTTTAAAAATATGGATGGTTCCACTAGAATTGTCGGAATATGGGATCAGACTATTGAGGGCCAGGGAATTGAGACGGGAGATATCGTACAGGATATCCGTTATGGAACCTCCTATACGGAGGAACAGATTAATGAGGCCTTAAATAGCGTGGAGCCGCTTTCCATCGTCCCCTCTGTCGATACGATTGGTCACGGCACTTTTATGGCAATGGTTGCCGCTGGGAATGAAGTGCCGGCCTCCAATTTCACGGGTGCCGCCCCCGAATCGAAATTGGCGGTTGTAAAACTGAAACCGGCCAAAAAATATCTCAGGGATTTTTATATGGTTTCTGAAGATGCGCATGCTTACCAGGAAAATGATATCATGCTGGGCATTAAATATCTTCTACTGATGGCCCGGAAATACTCTCTGCCCCTTACCATCCTGCTGGGTATCGGTACGAATACCGGAAGCCACAGCGGCTCTTCGCCTCTGCCGAGTTATCTCAATCATTTCAGCAACAGCTTCGGCCTGATAACCGTAGTGGCCGGGGGCAACGAAACCGGATTTGGCCACCATTATCTTGGCCACATTGCCGCAGAGGAGGAGTATGAGGAAGTTGAGCTGCGGGTAGGAAGCAATGAAACCGGATTCACGGTGGAGCTGTGGGCCAGGGAGTCCGAACTCTATTCCGTCGCCTTTACCTCGCCCACGGGGGAGCTGATCCCCCGGGTCCCCAATACCTCTCCGGAGGAGCACCGCCTCACCTTCCTTTTGGAAGATACCGTTATCTACTTAAGCTACAGCGGTGCAGAAAGCGCGACGGGCAGCCAGCTTATCATGATGCGCTTCAAGAATCCCACTCCCGGCATCTGGAAAATCAGAGTGCATAATGAATTGTTTATACAGGGAGAATATAATATCTGGCTCCCCACGGCCGGTCTTATATCCGAGAATACATTTTTCCTGCGTCCCGATCCGAATACGATTATAACGGAACCCGGAAACACAGCCGGAGCCATCACGGTTGCCGCTTATAACCACCGCAATAACAGTATTTACATCCATTCAAGCAGGGGCTACACAAGACTCGGCACAATCAAACCGGATCTGGCTGCCCCCGGGGTCAACGTCGTGGCTCCCGATAACCGTGCGGAAACCGGAACCTCCATTGCAGCCGCCCATGTGGCCGGAGCGGCAGCCAACCTGCTATCCTGGGCATTGCGTAATGAAACTGTCCTGACACTCAATACATCCTCCGCAAAATCAATATTGATCCGCGGTGCCAGAAGAAATTCAAACATTACCTATCCCAACCGGGAATGGGGATATGGAATGCTGGATCTCTATAACTCATTCTTACGTATACGGCAGTAACTGCGCGTTTTCCTATCCCCTCATTTCAATCATAGGGCCGCCGCTTTTTTCCAGATAGGCTCTTGTTATGACAACAGAGCCTATATTGGAATCCTTCGGTATCTCATACATGATGTCAAGCATGAACTCCTCTATGATCGCCCTGAGCGCACGCGCTCCCGTTTCTTTCTTGATGGCTTCCTCCGCAATCCACTCCAATGCTTCGTCTTCAAATACAAGCTTAACCTCATCCAGTTCCAAAAGCTTCACATACTGCTTCAAAATCGCATTCTTGGGTTCCCTCAGCACCTTAACCATCAGCTCTTTTGTGAGCGCCTGGAGCGTAACAACAATCGGAAGGCGGCCCAGGAATTCAGGAATCATGCCGAATGTACGGAGATCCTCCGTAGTCACCTTGGTCAAAATATCCGGATCTGACTCATATTTGTCGCGCAACTCTCCCATAAAGCCCATTGTAGTTGATTTTGTCAGTCTTTCTCTAATAATATCCTCCAAATCAGGAAATGCACCGCCGCAGATAAACAGAATATGATTGGTATCTACCGTGGTCATCGGAGTGAGGGCATTCTTCTGGTTGGAACCTACGGGCACCTCCACCTGACTGCCCTCCAAAAGCTTTAACAGCTCCTGCTGTACGGATTCGCCGCTGACATCACGGTTCGTTATATTCTTCTTTTTAGCTATCTTATCAATTTCATCGATAAAGATGATTCCATGCTCCGCTTTCTCCACGTCATTATCGGCCGCTGACAGCAATTTTGACACAACGCTCTCGATGTCGTCCCCTATGTAGCCGGCCTCCGTAAGGGAAGTGGCGTCTGCGATGGCCAGAGGCACGTCCAAAAGCCGCGCCAGTGTTTTGACAAGATATGTTTTGCCGCTTCCGGTCGGTCCAATCATCAGGATATTGGACTTTTCAATCTGTACCTTCTCCTCCTGATTTTCATCCTGCCCGCCGTTCTGTAAAAGAACACGCTTATAGTGGTTGTAGACTGCAACAGAGATGACTTTTTTCGCTTTCTCCTGTCCGATTACATACTCGTCAAGACGGGATTTTATCACGTGCGGCGCAGGGATGTCCCTGATACTGAATTCCTGCTGTTTCTTTTCTTCCTCTTTCTCTTTCTTCTTTTTTACCTTATTTTTCTTCGGAATCTCAAGATTCATATTCTCCAGATTCGGAAAATCACTGAGATTCATATTCATATACGGCATATTCTGAAGCTTGCTGAAATCCAGGCCGCTCTGTGTGACTGAATCAAATGCCTTCTGCATACAATCGTGGCAGAAATTCATGCCTCCCGGCATTGTAATCATTGTACCGGCCTTGCTCTCCGGACGACGGCAGACATAACAAATTTTTTCATAATCATCATCTCCGTCTGATTTCGGTGCAGCGCCGTCCGGTTTCTGTTTGCCGCCTTCTGATGTCACAGTTGTCTCTTCATCAATTTTATTATCTTTATCTCTGTCTTCCAAAGTCTATTTCCTCCTGTCTGTAAACGGATTTTGATTTCCTTTAATCAATTTCCCTTATCTCTATTATCTCATGCGCCGTGTCCAGCTCGTCACGTATCAGCGCCCTGTCTGCGTACTCCGCTTCCCCGGTCTGATTATCATACGGATCGCTGCCGGGCCGCTTCATCGGCGGTGTAAACTCCCATCCGAATTCCGAGTTCATCGGAATCCGGAACGGATCCAGGTTGCCAAAGTAAAATTCTCTTCTCTCTTTTACTCCGTCCCTGTATGCACCGCCCCCGAATGAACAGTCGGCATACAGCCATCCATAAGGTTCGATATAAAACTGTGCCCAGTCATGACAGCCGATATCGCGCGGATTTGCATAAAGTCCTGCCTGCCATCTGGCCGGAACGCCCGCGATCCGGCACATGGTTATGAAAAGCAGCGCCTGGATGCCGCAGTCCCCCTTCTGACCCGCCGCCGCATATTCCGGAATATCCGTTATCGTGAAATAAGAACGGACAAAGGAATACGTCACATGGGATGTAATGTACTCATAAATGCGTTTTGCCCTGCAAAGCGGGTTTTTCTCACTTCCCGCCACTTCTTCCGTCAGGCTTTTGAGAAACGGTGTGAACCTGATCTGGGGAAGCTGTTCCCCAAGCCAGTTCCCAAGCCTGCGGCCGTCAGGTAATACCTTCCCTGCATCCGCCGCGCCTGTTACCCTGTTCTCATCTAATTCAATATAAGGCGTATGATTCTCAAATTCATATTCAATTGAAAATACACTGTTTTCCGTCAGCTCAGTCTCAAAACATATCGTCCTCTGCGGCCACAGAGGCGGCGCTGTCCTGAGAGGCTCCATCGATGTGTGAAGAAGCCTGAAATTCCTGACCTGTGCATATTCCAGAGGAATCGGCAGATAAACACGTACTGTTTTTCCCGGTTCAAATGCCTCTTCCCGAATCTTCAACGTACTCCTGATACGGAAATAATAGGCAAGGCCGCCTTTTTCCTTCATTCTCTTTATGGTCTGATCACGCAGACGGCCCTCCAGCTCTCCCTCCGCCAGAGCCGATTTATCGAAAATACGCGCTCTGATATCTTTCCTGGTCTTTACAAGACTGTCGACAAAATCATCCTTAATCCTTCTCTCACCCTCAATATACAGCCAGTCTATTGCATTTTCATCAATCAGGTTCTCAAGTTCTTCCTCTGAAAAACCTTCTATCCGCTCCGTTGCAAAGGCAAGGGCCGCCTGATGGCTGAAGGGATACTGAAGCGGAAGCCGCCTGATAATATCACGCTCCAATACAAGCCTTTCCTTCATTATCCCGGGGATGTCTTTTCCGAGGCGGTTCTCTATAATCTTCAGCGCCCTGGTAAAATCACCGTGCCACTTCAGTTTTTCAATATCTTCCGGCAGCGGGACAGTCAGTGCCGCCAGGTTTTTCGCTCTGTTTTCTTCCATCTTATTTACTCCTTAGATGACGGCAGTATCTGCCGTTATTCACTTTGTTCTGCTTTCCAGTATACAATACTTATACAGAAAAGTCATTGGAAAGTTTTGTTGAGGAAGGGAGGAAGCTGCTGTTCACACGGTTGTGCCTGCGAGATGTTTTCGTGCGCATTTTGCAGGAAAATCCCGAGTTTTACGGCGCGCCGCTTTTTGGCGGGGTGTGAACAGTAACGTGAGGCCTTCCCGGTATAAAAGACTTATCAGCAGGATATTTTCTCACCATTAAAAATGTGATAGAATAATCATATTGGAATCAGGCTGGATTTGGCTGAACGATAATCTGAATATCTGAAAGGAAAGAGCATTATGTGGTTTCTATTTGCATTAGGTTCATCCGTATTTGCGGCGTTGACTTCTATCCTTGCTAAAATTGGTATCGATGGGGTGAATTCTACTCTGGCAACGGCAATTCGTACAATCGTTGTCCTACTCATGTCATGGGGAATGGTTTTTCTGACCAATACCCAGGGCGGAATGATAGAAATCAGCCGGAAAAGCTGGATATTTTTAATTTTGTCGGGTGTTGCAACCGGCGCCTCATGGCTTTGTTATTATAAAGCGCTGCAGATGGGCGAGGCTTCCAGGGTTATCCCTGTCGATAAGCTCAGCATTATTATCACAATGGTGATGGCTGCCGTAATTTTGCATGAACCGTTTACGGTTCGTTCCGCTCTTGGCTGTGTCCTGATTGGGACCGGCACTCTGCTTATGGTTCTGTAAAAATTTCGGCAATGATAATCTTCACGCTCGCCACAGGTTACCGCCTTCAACGATAACCAGCACGCTCCGCGAACAGGTGACCGTCATCAATAAAAGGCACAGTACCGGCCGGCAGCGGTTAACTCCGTACTGCCGGCCATGACACTGTGCCTCCGACGTTTATTCGCCGCGGTGCGGCATTTAGTTTTCCTGTACCTCCTGTTTCTGGCTGTCTTTTTTATAACCGAGTGTGATAGGTATCTGTCTCTCCACATAGGAGCCGTTTTCCAGGCTCTGCACCGTCAGTGTGACCGACGTGCCTCCCTTATAATATGTCAGCATCTTTTGAAGTTCATCACCTGTCCTGACTGTTTCTCCATCGAATTTAGTAATGATATCACGTTCGCGTAAATCGGAATTTGCCGCTGCTCCGCCCTCTACAATCTTATAAACATAGATTCCTTCCGGCATGCCGTAAGCCTTCGCCATTCTGCTGTCGATATTCTGCAGCTGGATTCCGAGGTAACCCTGTTCCTCTTCATCCACGGCAATCTTCGTGGTCTTCGTCATCAGGTCGTCAATGATATCTTTGGCAAAGGAAATCGGAATCGCATATCCGATACCCTCCACATCCGTATCGGCGTATTTGGCCGCATTGATGCCGATCACCTCGCCCTGCATGTTCAGAAGCGCTCCGCCGCTGTTACCTGGGTTAATAGCCGCATCAACCTGGAGAAGAGTCCTGTCAACACCGTCGATTGTAACCTCCTTATTTAACGCGCTTACATAACCTACCGTAACGGACTGGCCCTGACCAAGCGCATTACCGATTGCAACCACGCCCTGACCAAGCTTCAACGTGTCTGAATCGCCGAGTACTGCCGGCTGAATCTTACCTTTTGTCTCCTCCGGAATATCCGAAAGCTTTACAGCAATTACCGCCAGGTCCGAATCTGAATCCGTGCCCTTGACCGCTGCCTTTACCGTTGTATTGTCGATAAATGTGACTGACAGCTCCTCCGAATCTGCAACCACATGGTTGTTGGTCACGATAAGCAGTTCTGAATCATTCTGCCCTGCTATAATACCGGAGCCGCTGCTCGGAACTTCATAGGACTGTTTCCCGAAAAACCAGTCTTCCTGTGTATAAACCATTTTATTATTGATTGCAACTACGGAAGGCATTGCTTTGTCAACAATTGCCGAAACGTCATTCCCGGTTGAAACAGGTACTGCCGCTGCCGTAGTCGGCTGCTCCGTAACCGCCTGTGAAGAAAGCGCAGGCGCTTCACTGCTCTGGACCGTCTCCGGAACCAGTTTGTCCGCCAGAATATTAACACCGGCCATCGTTCCTCCGGCTACACAGCCAAAAATAATTCCCGCCGCCGCGATTCCCGCTGCCCTTTTAGCCATGTAACCGCCCTTTTTCCCGTTTCGCCCCGGCTCCTGCGGAATATAGCTTCTGTCCGGTTTCCTGTCCTGATATGTTCCCTCACTCCGCTCCCTGCCTTCGGCATTGCCGGTATATCTGGGATCATGATAGCCGCTGTATCTGCTGTCCGTCTGCCGTGAGGATGTGCTGTCCGAATAAGATCCTTCCGTATAGTCCAGGTCGCTGTCCGTATTCTGGTCCTGCCTGGAGCCGCCGCCCTGATATTTATTGTAGTCATTCTCATTATACATAGTTATTGCTCCTTTCTTTTTCTCTATTTTTTCATTCATAATTTATATCATTTATATCTTTACATGGCATAGTCTATCAGTAATTTGTGATGGAACTGTGAAGAAATTATCACCAAACTATGTTTTTTTAAATTTTCAGTATCAGTTCAGTCAGAGCGCTGTTGATGAGAGATTTAACTGAGGTTGGGAGGACGCGTCCGG
>NZ_KE992846.1 GCF_000466485.1 [Clostridium] symbiosum ATCC 14940
CGACCAACCTCCCACGGGGACGGAAGACTCAGCCGGCCCCCTTACCACACCGGCCCCCGGACGCGTCCTCCGTTCTCAACGAAATTCTTGTTCTTCATACGGCTCTATGGTAAAATATCTGTAAACCATATGCGCCGGCAAATAGGGTGAGCTGCGGGAATGGACAGTCCATATACGGAGGATAAATTTGTGATTCATTATAAGAACTATGTTAAACCAAAGGATTTAGAAGAGGCATTTGCACTGAATGCCGGAAAATCAGCAGTGATAGCAGGGGGATTCTGCTTTCTGAGACTGCAGCAAAAGAATATCGGCACGCTCCTGGACCTCAAGGAGCTGCTTTCGGATCAGATAGAGGAGACGGGGGACGGATTCCGGATCGGAGCCATGGTTTCCCTGAGACAGATAGAACTGCATGAGGGATTGAACCGCTATACGGCGGGCGCTGCAGCAGATTGTACACGTCACATAGTCGGGACGCAGTTCCGCAACTGCGCTACGGTGGGAGGCAGTATTTTCGGCAGGTTTGGTTTTTCCGATCTGCTGACCTGTTTTCTTGTCATGGATTCATGGGTGGAGCTATATAAAGGTGGACAAGTTCCACTGGCCGAATTTGCTGAGATGAAGCCGGACGGGGATATTATGACCGCACTGCTCATAAAGAAAACGGGGATGAACATGGCCTATGAGATGATGCGCAACGAGGCGGTTGATTTTCCGGTGCTTTCTGCTGCTGCGGCTGAAGACGGCGCGGGAAATACGCGGATAGCCGTCGGCGCAAGGCCGTCCAGAGCCGGGCTTGTGACCTGGGAAGGTCAGCTGTCCGCACTGGACGCAAAGGAGAGACAGGAGCAAGCCGCCAGGCTTGCAGATACATTTAACTATGGAAGCAATATGAGAGGCAGCGCGGAGTACAGAAGGTATCTGGCGGGCGTCCTTTTGGACAGGGCGGCTGCGCGCATTGCGGCGCAGAAAATGAACCGGGAGGAAAAGACGAGATGAATCTGACATGCAGTATTAATAACAAGACGGTGAGCCGGGAAGTGGCTCCTGATATGATGCTTCTTGACTTTCTGCGTTCCCAGGGCTGCTACAGCGTCAAATGCGGCTGTGAAACAACGAACTGCGGACTCTGTACCGTCTGGATGAATGGAAAGCCGGTGCTAAGCTGCGCTGTCCCTGCGCTTCGTGCCGGGGGATGTGAGATAACGACCTTGGAAGGCGTGAGGGAAGAGGCGGAAGAATTTGGACGGTTTCTGGCAGGTGAAGGCGCGGAACAGTGCGGATTCTGCAGTCCCGGATTCATTATGAATGTGCTGGCGATGAAGAGAGAGCTTTCAAATCCGGACGATAGGGAGATTCGCGAATATCTGGCCGGCAACCTCTGCCGGTGCACCGGATATGCAGGGCAGATGCGCGCTGTCAGAAAATACCTCGAAGCCGTCGGAAGACAGGAGGCAGAGAAACAGGAGACAGAGAAACAGGAGGCGCAGAAATCATGAACCGAGAAAAGAATGTGAACCGCGCTGTGATGAAAAAGGATGCTATGGCTCTTGTGACGGGGGCGCCGGTTTATACGGATGATCTGGCGCCGAAAGACTGCCTGGTGGTAAAAGTCCTGCGAAGCCCCCATGCCCATGCGCTGGTTAAGACAATAGATACAAAACGGGCGTCTGCCGTCCCCGGCATTGCATGTGTGCTGACATGGGAGGATTCCCCGGCGTGCCGTTTTACCCAGGCAGGGCAGACCTATCCTGAACCCAGTCCCTATGACAGGAGAATTATTGACCGGAGACTGCGTTTTGTCGGAGATGTGGTTGCCATTGTGGCCGGCGATACGGAACAAGCCGTGGATCGGGCATTAAAATTAATAAAAACAGAGTATGAGGTGCTTAAGCCGGTTCTGGATTTCAGAAAAGCAAAGGACAACCCTGTACTGGTACATCCGGAGGAAGACTGGAAGTCCCTCTGTCCGGTGGGTGCGGACAATAAAAGAAACCTCTGTTCCAGCGGAAGCGAATCGGATGGCGATGTGGAAGCCGTTTTAAAAGACTGTGATCTGGTGATTGAGAGGACATACCATACAAAAGCCGATAACCAGACCATGATGGAAACATTCCGGGCATTTACGTATCTGGATGCATTTGGCAGGCTGAATGTGGTGGCTTCTACCCAGATCCCTTTCCACATAAGAAGAATCCTGGCGAATGCCCTTGGCATACCGAAATCTGCCGTCCGCGTCGTTAAGCCGAGAATCGGAGGGGGATTCGGAGCGAAACAGACCGGGGTGGCGGAAATCTATCCGGCCATCGTCACGATGAAGACCGGACGCCCTGCTAAAATGATATATACAAGATATGAGTCCATGATAGCCGCCTCGCCCCGCCATGAAATGGAGGTGACGGTCCGGATGGGTCTGAGTAAAGAGGGAAAAGTCCGGGCTGTGGATATGTATACTCTGTCCAACACGGGAGCTTACGGCGAGCATGGACCAACCACGGTCGGATTGAGCGGCCATAAGGCAATACCGATATACACGCCGGAGGCATTCCGGTTTACCTATGATGTAGTCTACACGAATTACCAGTCCTCCGGGGCATACAGGGGATACGGCGCCACCCAGGGGCTGTTTGCCGTGGAGACGGCTTTAAATGAGGCGGCTGCGCTTCTAGGTATCGATCCGCTGGAAATCAGAAGGAAGAATTTCCTCCGGGAAGGACAGATTATGCCGGCTTATTACAATGAACGGCTGGAGAGCTGCCATGTCAGCCAGTGCATGGAAAAAGCCAGGGCCATGATGGATTGGGATAAAAAGTATCCGTTTAAGGATATGGGAAACGGCAAGGTGCGCGGCGTCGGTGTCGGAATCTCTATGCAGGGCTCCGGAATACCCTGTGTAGATGTGGGGACCGTCACGATACGCCTGAGCGATGAGGGCCACTATAATATGATGATCGGGGCGACCGATATGGGAACCGGCTGTGATACGATTCTTTCCCAGATGGCTGCTGACTGTATGGATTGTGATGTGAAGGATATCGTGGTGTCAGGCGTTGATACCGACGTATCACCCTACGATTCCGGTTCCTATGCATCCAGCACTACCTATGTGACGGGAATGGCCGTTGTGAAGGCATGCAAGGAGCTGCGGGAGAAGATTATCGCACAGGGGGCGGAGCTTTTGGGCATACCGGCAAAAACAGCAGACTTTGACGGCGCCTGTGTTTATGCCGCGAACGAAGATAACGCAAATGATGGGTCAGCAAGTATTTCACTCAAGGATATATCCACAAAACGTATGTGCGGTTCGGGCCTGGCTCTGGAAGCCACGGTTTCCCATTCATCCCCTACCTCTCCGCCTCCGTTCATGTGTGGAATGGCGGAAGTTGAGGTGGATCTCCAAACCGGGAAAATTGAGCTCCTTGAGTATAAAGCGGCCGTTGACTGCGGTACGGTTATCAATCCGAATCTGGCGAGAATCCAGGCGGAGGGCGGCATCGTCCAGGGAATCGGCATGGCGCTTTTTGAGGATATAAATTATACGGATAAGGGAAGACTGAAAGAGAACTCCTTTATGCAGTATAAGATACCGGCCCGAGTGGAGATACCGGATCTGGAGGTGGAATTTGACTCCAGCTATGAGCCAAGCGGTCCGTTCGGCGCGAAGTCGGTGGGTGAGGTCGTTATGAATACGCCGCTTCCGGCCATCGTACAGGCGGTTTATCATGCTACGGGTCTTTGGTTCCGGGAACTTCCCGTTACGCCGGAAAAAGTGATAAGGGGGCTGGGTAAACTGCGATGATACATGTGATACTGCTGGCAGCCGGATATTCCAGCCGCTTCGGCAGCAATAAGCTGCTGCATATAGTTGACGGCACTCCCATGTACCGGCATGCGCTGGAAACTGCAGAGCAGTTCAGGCAGCGGTACTGTTGTGAGCCGGTCAGGCTGATTTTCGTGACGGCTTATGATGATATCGGAAAACAACTCAGGGAGAAGGACGGATTCTGCCTGTTCGGGGCTGCCAAGGCCGGGAACACGGCAGGCCGGGATCTGGTCGTGATGAACCCGAACAGCGGGCTTGGCATATCCCACTCGATTGCCCTGGGGGTGAAGGCTGCAGGCGCGGACCGGTTTCAGGAAGATGACAGCCTGATGTTCATGGTCTGCGATCAGCCGTGGCTGACGCCGGGCGATCTCTTAAATCTGGCAGCCTGTTTTAAAAGGTCGGGAAAATCAATCGGCTGTATGGCATATGGAGAACAGACGGGAAACCCCGTCCTGTTTTCGGCCGTCTACCGGGAGGAACTGCTTGGGCTCAGGGGAGACACCGGCGGAAAGGCCATTGTCAGGCGGCACCCTAAGGAGGTATGTCTCTGTCCGGTATCAAATCCCAGGGCGCTGGAGGATATGGATGAATTGCAGTAACAGTTCATGCTGTCCGAACTGTTACGAAATGCCGTAACAGTAACGGTAAAAATTGACAATGACATTGACAGGGAAGAAGATGAGTGAGACTGTATGAATCTCTATAAGATAATGCTGGTGGATGATGAGGAAGAGGTAAGAAAGAGTATTATAAATAAGATTGACTGGGCGGATGCCGGATTTGAAGTAATCGGGGATGCGGAGAACGGCAAGGATGCCCTGGAAAAGATTGAACAGAATGAGCCGGATGTGGTTCTGACCGATATTAAGATGCCGTATATGGACGGACTGACAATGGCGGAGACAATCAGGCAGCTGTATCCGTCTGTTAAAATTGTGATTTTCTCCGGGTTTGATGAATTTGAATATGCAAAAAAAGCAATCAAGCTGAATGTAATTGAGTATATCCTGAAGCCGGTGAATGTGGAAGAACTGACGGCCATCCTGAAGAAAATCAAGAAAAATCTGGATGAGGAGATTGAACAGAAGCGTAATGTGAATCTGCTCAGGGAGAGTTATATCAAAAATCTGCCGATTATCAGGGAGCATTTCCTGAATGACCTGATCCACGGCGGAGTACCCCGGGATATTATCCCGGAGAAACTTAAGGAGTATGATATTGATATCGACAATGCCCAGAAATGGGTAACGGCAGCCGTCCATCTGGAACCCGATGAAAATGTGGATAAGGCATTGTCGCTTCATAAAGAGAGGGAGCTGATTCCGATTTCGGTAAGGAATATGATTGAAGAGAAGCTGGATGGACAATTCCGCTTCATCATGTTCCACTCGTCCTTTGAGAGCGTTCTGATCGCGGCCATAGATGAAAACAACACTCAGACGGGGCTGGTCGCGCTCCTGGGCGATATCTGCAAGGAGACGAAGAAAATACTGGAGGTTTCCGTCACAATCGGAGTCGGGGAAGCATGTAATTCCCTGGCCGACATAGGGGGTTCCTTCCATTCCGCCCTGAATGCGCTCGGCTACCGGGCCGTGGCCGGTTCAGGCGGCCTGATTTATATCCGCGATGTGGAGCCGTTCAATCATGGAAAGCTCCAGTTTGACAGCCGGATGGAGTCGGAACTGATTGCAGCCGTAAAATTCGGGCCGGAAGATAAAATACGTTCCGTTGTCGGAGACGTGGTGGGAAAAATGGAGGAGACAAAGGTTCATTACCGTCAGTATCAGGCATATATCCTGGCTGTTATCAACGCCCTGACCCAGCTGTCACAGCAGTATGATCTGAGAATTAATGATATGTTCGGTGTGCAGACCGATTATTTTGAGATCCTTACAAAGGTGGAAAAGACGGAAAATATCAGGCAGTATCTCACCGAAGTCGCTTTCAAGATGAACCGGGCAATGGAGGAAGAGCGGAGTAATACGACAAAGAACGTAATTCAGGAGGCCAGGCAGTATATTCAGGAAAATTTCCGGGATCCCGATTTATCGGTGGAAAAAATCTGCCGTCATCTCCATATGAGCCCGGCCTACTTTTCAACCGTCTTCAAGAAGGAGACAGGACAGGCCTACATCGCCTATCTGACCGACGTGCGCCTGAACCGGGCGGTGGAGCTGCTTATGACGACGGAGGATAAAACTTACATCATTGCAGAAAAGGTGGGATACCCGGAGCAGAATTATTTCAGTTATGTCTTTAAAAAGAAATTCGGGGTATCTCCGACAAAATTCAGGGGAGCCAGATAAATGGAAAAAAAGGATAATAACCAGAGGCGGCCGTTTTTTCTGAATAACAGTATACGCACCACGATTTTTATTTATTTCACGGTGACGGCGCTGGCGGCCGGCCTGCTGATTACATTTTCCCTGTATCAGAGACTTTCCGGGCAGGTTACGGCTATGGTACAGGATGAGAATCAGAGGCTGATCGGCCAGGTGGCCCGTTCGGTGGAATCTTATCTGCGCACAATTATGAAGCTTTCGGATTCCCTTTATTACGGGGCGGTTAAGAATGCGGATCTGTCGTCGGAGTCGGTCGGTTCTGAGCTGACGCTGCTCTATGACAACAATAAGGATAATGTGGACAACATAGCCCTGTTTTCGGAGGACGGCATGCTGGTCGAGGCGGTGCCTGCCGCCAGACTGAAGCCGAATCTGGATGTGACGGGGGAGCCGTGGTTCAGGGATGCCCTGGAAAAAACGGAAAACCAGCACTTTTCGCTTCCTCATGTGCAGTACATTTTTGACAATAATGAGAACCAGTACCGCTGGGTTATCTCACTGTCCCGCGCCGTGGAACTGACAAGCGGCACCTCCACGGCTCAGGGTATCCTTCTGGTGGATATCAGTTACTCAAGCCTGGAACAGCTCTTTGACGGCGTAACAGCCGGAAAGGGCGGCTATGTCTATCTGATCAGCAGTGACGGAGAGCTGCTGTACCATCCGAAGATGCAGTTGATTGATTCAGGAAGAATGCAGGAAAACAATGTGGCGGCGGCAGCCTATAAAGACGGAAACCATATGGAGGAATTTGACGGAAGCAGCCGTTTTGTGACAATCAAATCCATCGGTTATACCGGATGGAAAGTGGTTGGCGTGACGCCTGAGAATGTCGTCACACTCAACACGATCAAAACCCGTCTTTTTATTGTATTTATCATAGCCCTGATTCTTTTTATCCTTGCCCTTATTAACTCCTACATCTCTTCAAGAATTACCAATCCAATCAAGGAACTGGAAAAGTCGGTGGGAATCCTGGAGGAAGGCAATCTGGATGTGCCGGTCTATGCGGGCGGCTCTTACGAGATACAGCATTTGGGTAAATCCATCGGGGATATGGCGGCGCAGATCAGGCTGCTGATGAAGGATATCGTCACGGAGCACGAGGCAAAACGAAAGCAGGAGTTTGATACCCTTCAGTCGCAGATCAATCCCCATTTCCTCTACAATACGCTGGATATTATCGTATGGATGATTGAAAATGAACAGAAGGCGGAGGCAGTTAAAGCTGTAACCGCGCTTGCCAGGTTCTTCCGAATCAGCTTAAGCAAGGGAAAAAGCATCATAACAGTGCGGGATGAGCTGGAGCATGTCAGAAACTACCTGATGATCCAGCATATGAGGTTTAAAAATAAATTCACCTATGAAATTCAGGCGGAGGACGGCGTATTGGAGCTTGCCAGCCTGAAGCTGATGCTGCAGCCGCTTGTGGAAAATGCAATCTATCACGGCATGGAATTCATGGACGGAGACGGTGAAATCCTTTTGAAGGTATGGAAAGAGGAGGGGGATCTCTATTTCAGCGTTATCGACAATGGTCTTGGCATGACGGAGGAACAGGTGGGAAATCTTTTTACCGGAGCCTCCCATGTAGATTCGAAACGCGGTTCGGGTATCGGAGTCAAGAATGTGAATGAGAGGATCAAACTCTATTTTGGGGAGAAATACGGCCTGTCCATCGAATCGGAACCGGATGAGGGCACAACGGTAAAAATACATCTTCCGGTCGTGACCTACAGTGAAGCCGTGGAGAGGGGGATGGTGTGATGGCAAAGCAGGAGAAAATCCTGTGGGGGGTTTTTGCGGGAATACTTGTCTTTTTATATCTCTTATCCTCCACTGATTTGATCATCAAAGAGAAGAAGACGGAAATTTATCCCGTTTCCATTGTAATCGGTGATACGACGGACGACTATTATGTCAATTTCCGCAAAGGTGTTGAACAGGCGGCCGATGATTATAATGTTGACATTAGCTTTATTACTCTTTTTGAAAAGGAAGATGCCGACAGCCAGATGGAGCTTGTAAAGCGCGAGATCGAAGACGGAGCGCTTGCAGTTATCCTGGAGCCGGTCGATCCGGTGGAATGCATGAGCCATATGGACACAGCGGCTCTCGGAAGTCCTGTCATTGTCGCCGGAGAACTGCTCCCGGTGGACAGCGTAAAGGCAGCGGTTTCCATTGATCATTATGAGGCCGGTAAAAAGATGGGCGAGGCAATCGCTGCGGAACATGAACCGGAGCTGCCGGTTTATATATTTACGGATAACCTGGGACACAGCTACAACGGGGAGGTATTTGAGGGGCTTAAATCGGTTTTGGAGGAGAAGGGCTTTGCCATGGCGGTCTATGAGCGGAAATCGCCCGACACATTCCGTAAGGTGATTGAGGAGACGGTGTATCCCGGAAGCGGTACGGCAGTCGTGGCCTGTCTGGATGCATCCAGCACAAGTGAGGCAGCCGATATAATTGGCGGAAGCCCGGTCTACGGGCGGTATATTGCCGGCCTGTATGGTACGGGGACGACGCCGTCCCTCCTGGGCCAGATGGACAAAGGGGTAATCCGCGGAATGATAGTCTCAAATGAGTTCGATGAGGGTTACCTCTGCGTGGAGAAAGCAGTGGAAGCCATCCGGCGAGGCAGCGCAAGGGAACAGATTACGCTTGAAACGTATTATATAGAAAAAACGGATTTAAGGGAAAACAAATTTGAAAAAATTCTGTATCCGATAGACTAGGGGGGGATTTCTATGAAGAAGCGAACGCATATCTGGCTTGCGGCGGCCGCCGCAGTGATTGCCGTGCTGGCCGGGACCATGATTATGAAGAATAACGGCGGGGAAAAGAAGGAGGACAAGAAATCAATCCGCGTCGGCGTGGCGCTGTACCGAGGCGATGATCCTTTTATCAACAACATCCGTTCAAAGCTGGAGGAAAAGGCTAAATCATATGAAAAGGGAACCGGAGTTAAGGTAGTCATGGATGTGGCCGATGCTAAGGGAAACCAGAATACGCAGAACAGCCAGGTGGACCGTTTTCTTTCCCTGGGCTATGACGCCATCTGCGTAAATATGGTGGACCGTTCCGCCGCCTCCTATGTCATCAACAAGGCGATGGATGCAGATATACCCGTGATCTTCTTTAACCGCGAACCGGTGGAAGAAGATATGAAACGCTGGGAGAAGCTCTATTATGTGGGAGAGGATGCCAAGGAGTCTGCGGTACTGCAGGGGAATATACTGGTGGATCTCTACCGGAGCAATCCCGACGGACTCGATTTGGACGGCAACGGAAAGGTGAGCTACGTGCTGTTAGAGGGTGAGAGCAGCCATCAGGATTCACTGATCCGGACGGAGTGGTCGATCCAGACATTGAAGGATGGAGGTGTTCCCCTGGAAAAACTGACAGGCGGAATTGCCAATTGGGACAGAAGCCAGGCCTCGGCTCTGATGGAGCAGTGGATGGAGGAATTTTCGCGGGAAATTGAGCTGGTGATTTGTAATAACGACGAGATGGCTTTGGGCGCCGCTGATGCCCTGGAACGGGGCGGTGATACGAGGCCGGTCAAAATTGTCGGAATAGACGGAACGCCGCAGGGCCTGGAAGGATTAAAGACCGGCAAGTTGTTCGGGACGGTCCAGTGTGACAGCGAAGAATATGCGGACGTAATATTTGAGATAGCCGCCGCCGAGTCACTGGGGCAGAATGTGCAGGATAAGGTGGAGCTCAAGCAGGGGAAATATTATCAGTGCAGTCAGATGGCGCTGACGTCGGACTCAGTAAGATAAGATTTAACTGAGGTTGGGAGGACGCATCCGGAA
>NZ_KE992847.1:0-9461 GCF_000466485.1 [Clostridium] symbiosum ATCC 14940
CGCTGGCCGTTCCGGCGGCGTCCTCACCTGCTTATCTAAATCTCCATGTTCTCATACCTTGCATCCCGGTAAAATTTGTTGTAGGATAGTAATAACGACAGATACAGACAGGAATGAAGGGAGAAATTACATGCTCAATGAAAGCTATGCAGAATGCCTGATTAAAAAGAAACCGCCGGGGCCGGCGCCGTTAATAAAGATATTATTGGCAGTGGGACTACTTATTACAGCCGGTTCCATTCTCTTGTTTGGTCTGGCAGGATTTATTGCTTTTGCGGCAATGTGCGCTTTTGCTTATCACACAATTCAAAACCTGAATGTGGAGTATGAGTATCTGCTGGTGGATAAGATTTTTTCCGTAGACCGTATTTTAAATAAGATGCGTAGAAAAAAGGCGGCCGAATACACGCTGGAGGATATTCAGGTTATCGCACCTGAAAATTCCGGCAGAATCAGGGAGTACGATAATCAGGTGAAAAAAGTAAGCGATTATACATCGGGAGACGCGGGAGCGGTCCGGTATGCCTTTATCTATACAAAGAGCGGTGCGGGCGAAAAGGTTCTTTTTGAACCGGATGATAAAATGCTGCGCTGCATTAAGCAGATGGCTCCAAGAAAAATGTTTGAAAATTAGATGTAACAGTTCATGCTGTCTGAGCTGTCACAATTCGATGATAGTTACTGTTCACACCCCGCCAAAAAGCAGCGCGCTGTGAACAATAACACGCTTCGCGATGCACAGAAACGGCAAAAAGCGCCGTTTCGCGCCGTGAAACTCGGGATTTTCGTGCAAAATGCGCACGAAAACACCTCGCGGGACATAACCGTGTGAACAGTAACCGATGATACGGTTCCCGGAAAAACGTCAACGTGTGTGGTTGACATCACTCGCCAAATTTGATAGTATTAGATACTAATAACTCAAAATTCAGGAATAAGAGAGTTTATTTGACACAAGAAGGCATGAGGCCAAACCACGCATCTGTATAAGATGTGGCCGCACTCTGTGAAATTACCGGGTGTGGATTGAAACAATCATAATACGAAAGTGAGGAAGAATTAATGGGTAAGATTATTGGCGATGGCATTACATTTGATGATGTACTGCTCGTACCGTCATATTCAGAAATCATTCCGAATCAGGTTGATTTAAGCACGCATCTGACGAAAAAAATTAAGCTGAATATCCCTTTGATGAGCGCCGGGATGGATACCGTTACCGAGCACAGAATGGCAATAGCCATGGCAAGACAGGGCGGTATCGGCATTATTCACAAGAATATGTCTATTGAAGAGCAGGCAGAGGAAGTCGATAAGGTTAAGCGTTCAGAGAACGGTGTCATCACAGACCCATTTTATCTATCCCCGGAACATACATTAAAGGATGCCGACGAGCTGATGGGCAAATTCCGCATTTCCGGTGTGCCGATCACAGAGGGAAGAAAGCTGGTTGGCATCATCACGAACCGCGACCTCAAGTTCGAGGAGGATTTCTCCAGAAAGATTAAAGAGTGCATGACCTCCAGGAATCTGGTGACGGCAAAAGAGGGAATAACCCTGACTGAGGCGAAGAAAATCCTGGCAAAGGCCAGAGTGGAGAAGCTTCCTATCGTGGATGACGACTTCAACTTAAAGGGACTTATCACTATTAAAGATATTGAGAAACAGATTAAATATCCGTTTTCAGCAAAGGATGAACAGGGCAGGCTTCTCTGCGGCGCAGGCGTCGGCATTACCGCCAATGTGCTGGAGCGTGTGGATGCACTGGTCAAGGCAAAGGTGGATGTGGTTGTGCTGGATTCTGCACACGGCCACTCGGAGAACGTACTTCGCTGTGTAAGGATGATCAAGGAAGCTTACCCGGATGTTCAGGTTATTGCGGGCAACGTTGCGACAGGCGCTGCCACAAGAGCGCTGATTGAAGCCGGTGTGGATGCCGTCAAAGTCGGTATCGGACCTGGTTCCATCTGTACCACCCGTGTGGTTGCCGGTATCGGCGTACCGCAGATCACGGCCGTGATGGACTGCTATGAGGTGGCAAAAGAATATGATATACCGATTATTGCAGACGGCGGCATCAAGTATTCGGGCGATGTGACGAAAGCAATCGCGGCCGGCGGAAGCGTATGTATGATGGGCTCCATGTTTGCAGGCTGCGACGAGAGTCCGGGCACATTTGAGTTATACCAGGGAAGAAAATATAAAGTATACCGCGGTATGGGGTCTATTGCGGCCATGGAGAACGGAAGCAAGGACCGCTACTTCCAGAGCGATGCGAAAAAGCTGGTTCCGGAAGGCGTCGAAGGACGTGTGGCATATAAGGGCATGGTGGAAGATACGGTATTCCAGCTTCTGGGCGGCCTTCGCTCAGGCATGGGCTACTGCGGAGCGGCCGATATCAGGACGCTTCAGGAGACGGGAAGCTTTATCAAGATTTCCGCTGCCTCCCTGAAAGAGAGCCATCCTCACGATATCCATATTACAAAGGAAGCTCCGAATTACAGTATCGAATAAATACCGTTGATTTTTGGCATGGTATATCCTGCAATGGAAAGATGGCCTTTGGGCCTGATAATAACAGGTGATGTCCTTCAGAGGGTGTCACCTGTTTATTTGTATCGGCAGATTTGTGGATAAGAATCATATTAAACAGCATTTTTGGGGAAAATGTCAGCAGGGAAGGTATGAAAGGAAGGGGAATAGGAATGGTAAAACTTCGTGAAAGGATTTCGGTAAAAGACGTGGGGCTGCTTCTGATTGGGGCTGTGATTTACAGTATCGGCACGCATGCATTTATGGTTCCGGCCAACATAGCGCCGGGCGGTGCGTCCGGCATCGCGCTGATGGTCAATTATCTGACGGATCTGCCGGTGGGAGCTTTGACTCTGGTATTAAATATACCACTTTTAATACTGGCCTGGTTTTATCTCAGCCGCCGTTTCGCCGTCACAACGGCAGCAGCGAGCATCGTATGCTCTCTGATTCTGGATCTGGCGGTGGCTCCCATCTGCCCGGTGTATAATGGGGACAGGATGCTTTGCAGCCTGTACGGGGGAGTACTGGTCGGTGTGGGCATGGCCATGATTTTTATGACGGGGACGACCACGGGTGGGACGGATATAATCGGTTACCTGCTCCAGAAGAAGAGGCCTCATATGTCCATTGGAAGAGCCTTGCTGGTGGTGGACAGCGTGATATTAATGTTTTCAATATTTGTATTCGGCAATATTGAAGCAGCTCTTTTTGGACTGATTGCGCTGTATGCACAGACGAAAGTGATCGATTCCATTATTTACGGCGGTGATGCGGGAAGTATGGCAACGATTGTGACCGGGAATCCGGACGGCATAGCTGCCAAGGTGATTTATGAGCTGGACCGGACGGCGACGGTGCTTCCGGCAAAAGGGGCATACAGCAGGAAGGATACCAGCGTTCTTTTATGTACGGTGAGAAAGTCTCAGTTTGTCAAGCTGAAAAGAATTGTATATGAAGAAGATCCCGATGCATTTGTCATGGTTACGGAGACATCGGAGGTACTTGGGCTGGGGTTCCGCGCGTTTAAGGATTCGTTATGAAATAAGGCAGAGCAGAGTGCTGCGATTCAAGTTTAACTTGAGTTGCAGTCCTTTTTTTCATAGGAAAGCATGCTGGCTGCAGATGTATAGAAATTGGTTTAAAATGTAATAAATATAGTAACCGGACAATGAAATCCTCATGTGTTCACATAATCTTCATACAATCCCCACATTTATATGATAATTTGTAACAGAAATGTAATATTTAGATTTGAAACACAGGAGGAAAAAAGATGCGGACAGGCAAATTAATGGCGGCTTTAATGATTGGAATGGTTCTGACATCAGTCAACAGTCATCCTGCCCAGGCAAAGAATTCTGCGGCAAGGACTGCGGTGTATGAGAAATCAAGGTCAGATGAAATACAGAAGACAGAAACGCAGGAGAAAGAAACTGGGAAGATAGAACTGCAGAAGATAGGACCGCAGGAGATGGGATTGCAGGAGATAGGACCGCAGAAGGAGGAAACACAGAAGAATGGGAAAGCGGCGGAGGAGGAGATAAGAGATGCGTCGGGGCCTGGGAAAGAAATCATACAGGAGCAGTCACAGATGCAGGAACAGCTTCCGCCACAGGCAGCAGCCCAGGAGACGGAAAAAGTGGATAAGGGAGCAGAGGTTGTCGCATTTGCCACCCAATTTGTCGGAAATCCATACAAGTATGGCGGAACCAGCCTGACGGGAGGCGCCGACTGTTCCGGGTTTGTCATGAGCGTTTTCAAGCAGTTTGGTATAGAGCTTCCAAGAACATCCAGGGAGCAGGGCCGGGCGGGAACTGAAGTGGGAGGTTTGGAAAATGCGGTGCCGGGAGATATTATATCTTATAAAGGACATATAGGCATTTACATAGGTCAGAATCAGTTAGTACATGCAAGTAACGAGAGGGAAGGAATCAAAATTTCTCCGGCAACCTATAAGCGTATTCTTTCTATAAGAAGAGTAATTTAAAGAGAGCTGCAGTTTTCGGCAGGCCCGGACTGTGATAGAATAAAGCGTCTGCCCGGCTTGGCAGGTTAATGAAAATGAAAAAACAGGACATGGTGATCAGTTATGGGAAAAAACAGGACGATTCTTCTGGTAGATGATGAAGAGAAGATAGTGGAGGTTTTGCAGGCTTATCTGGAAAAAGCGGGATATGAGGTCCTGTGTGCCTATGACGGCGCGGCAGCTATGGAGCTGTTCAGAAATAACGATATCTCTTTGATACTTTTGGATTTAATGCTTCCGGATATCATGGGGGAGGAAATATGCAGGATGGTGCGCGCTGTTTCCCGTGTACCGATTATTATGCTGACGGCGAAGACAGAGGAAAATGATTTGATAAAGGGACTCAGGCTTGGCGCGGACGATTATATTTTTAAACCGTTCAGCCCGAGAACCGTGGTGGCAAAGGCAGAAGCAGTCTTGAGAAGGGTGGAGAGCGATAAACTTATCAGCGTCCCGGTTTCCTATAATCAGGGGAGCCTTGTGATAGATTTTCAAAACGGAGACGTTAAGGCCGGGGGACAGGATGCCGGCCTGACACCGACGGAATACAAAATTCTGGCTACAATGGCTAAGGCTCCGAACCGGACATTTACCAGAGAACAGCTCATCACCTATGCTTTGGATGATAATTTTGACGGATATGACAGAAGTATTGACACCTATATAAAAAGTATCCGCTCTAAAATTGAGGAGGATCGGAAAAATCCCGTTTTTATCGTCACGGTACACGGGATTGGGTATAGATTTGTAGGGGTTACCGAATGAAAAAAACATTAAAAAGCACCTTGATTATTCCGTATTCTTTGATTGCAGTGCTGCTGGTCCTGACATTGAGCGTTCTATTCAATGTCACGGAAACCAGGACATTTGAACAATATGCAAAAAAGCAGCGGAAAAACCAAATCAGCCGGATTGTGGCTCAGGTCGGCATGCTCTATGATGAGCAGGCAGGAAGCTATGATCAGAGAGGCATTGAAATGGTTGGGTATGCCGCATTACAAAACGGGATAATTATGCAGCTTGAGAACGAAGACAAAACTCTGGACTGGGATATAAGGAGCCACAGGGCAGAAGAGTGTTCGATGGTGCTGCAGCATGCGGAAGAGAATATGAACCAGAAGTATCCTAATTTCAAAGGCGGGTACACGGAAGAGCAGTATCCGTTGATTCAGGACGGAAAGGTCACAGGCACGTTAAAATTAGGGTATTACGGTCCGTATTCTCTGAGTGACGGCGAATTAGAGCTGATGAAAAGCCTCGATAAATCACTTTTGATTATCGGTGCGGCAGCTCTTTGCATTGTGGCTGTTCTTGGTATGTTAATCGCACGGGCTGTCACCGATCCGGTTACAGGCGTGATACGGACGGCACAGAGGATAGCCGGCGGTGAGTACGGGACACAGGCGGAAAAAAATTCCTCCATTGCAGAGACGGCCCTTCTGATTGAAGCGATCAACGAAATGTCGCTTAAGCTGGAAGAAAATGAAAAGCAAAAGCGCCGGATTACGTCGGATGTGGCCCACGAACTTCGTACGCCGCTTACGAATCTGCAGACCCATATGGAGGCAATGATAGACGGGGTTTGGGAGACAACGACAGCCAGGCTGGAAAGCTGTCACGCGGAAATTCTGAGGCTGGTCGGGATTGTGGAGCAGCTCCAGGAACTCTATCTGCTTGAAAATAAGGAGCAGGCGCCAGATAAACGGAGATTTGATTTCAGGGAGTTATGCATGGAGGTATTTGACGGCTTTGAAATCAAGGCAAAGGAGAAAAATATAAGGCTTCTAATGGCAATGCCGCCTAAGACGCCCGTTTATGCGGATTATTACCGTCTGAAGCAGTGTATGATAAATCTGATCTCCAATGCTCTGGCTTATACGCCCGGAGGCGGTCATATTGCAGTAGAATACAGAATGCGGGAAGGACACGTGGAGATAAAGGTCCGGGACGACGGTCCTGGTATACCTGAGGAGGATATTTCACATCTGTTTGAGCGGTTTTACCGGGTTGACAAATCCCGCAGCAAAAAGACAGGAGGCATGGGAATCGGATTGGCCATTACAAAGGCGATTGTAAAAATGCACGGAGGGGAGATTTCGGCAGAGAACCAGAATGGACAGGGGGCGGTATTCACAATCAATCTGCCGTACCAGGCTGGATAGGGTTACTGGTAACAGTTCATCCTTCGGCTAAACCGTAACAAATGATGCACAGAAACGGCAAAAAACGTCGTTTCGCGCCGCACAACTCGGGATTTTCGCAAAAAACAGCGAAAACACCTCGCGGAATACATCATGGCTGAACGGTTACGGTTACTGTCCACACCCAATGTCAATGTATTTACATTTTTTGCCGGCTGGCGTATAATAATTGCATCACAAATTCTGAAAGGGACAAAAATGGTATTTAAAATTGCACTGCTGCTAAAAGAACACTTTCGGGAGAGAATCAGCAGCTATATGTCAAACAAACCGGAAGATGTTGTCATTGATTTTATCCCATATTCGACGGTGAGAGAGGTACAGGATATTTTTCTCTCTATAAAAGATCAATATGACGGATTTTTTGTAAGCGGCCTTATCCCTTTCCAGGCCATTAAAATATTAGGTGAAAAAAGTGAAGACGCGATAATAGGCCATGCTTCCGTAAATGTGGAAAATGCTTACCAGGCGCTTCTCCACCACATTGTTACGGAAGGTGTGGAGCATGTGGATCTTTCCCGCGTGGGGATGGATTTCCTTGATGACAAAAAGACGCTGAAAGAGCTGATTAGGGAGGAAAAATTTGCCCAGGCCGCTTATAAACATGAGGCGTATTGGAGCAGTATGCAGAGTCTGGAAGAGATTGAGAAGGAAGAGCAGCGTGTCCAGGACTTCTATGTGAAACAGTATGAGGAGGGGAAACTGGATCTCATCATTACCTATTATCAAAGTGTCATAGAGCGGATGAAGGATAAAGATATTCCCTGTTATTACGTGTACCGCGGCGAGTGGGCGTTCTGGAATAGCATAGAAGAACTGAAAAAGAGTATATATATCAAGAAATTTAATAAGAGCCGTTCCGCGGTCATCCATGTCAATACGGAAAGAGCCAGGGATCTGTATAAAGACAAATATGACCTGTTCCGTCTCGAACTGGTGCGCATGGTAATACAGTTTAACCAGATTCATTTTAATAAGGCTATTTTCAAGGCAAATTACGATGAGCTGGAGCTGTATATGGACTGCGAGACGATGGAGCAGCTGACAGAGGGGTTCCATCAATGCCAGCTCTTACCGTTCTTAATCAGGGAACTGGATTTTCCGGGTTCCGTGGGCTATGGAATCGGGGACAATATTTATCAGGCCAGGCTGAATGCCATTAATGCCAGCCATTTCGGCCGGAGCAGGGGAAAGGACAATATCGGAAGCTTTCTTCTTGACCAGAATGAATCCCTGATTTTCCTGACAGCCGATGTGGATTCAGGGATCGGACCGGTTTTTTCCGTCAGGGCGGGGTCTGTCTCAGAGATAGCGGATAAGGTGAAGCTGTCGTCCGAGACGGTGGTACGGATTGCGGAAGTCCTGAACGCGGTTGAGAGTAAGGAAATCACTTCCCAGGATTTGATAGACGGACTGGGGATTTCCCTCCGCAGCGCCAATAAATTTTTATCCAATCTGGAGAAGGGCGGATATGCATCCGTCTGCGGACAGAAGAGAAATGGAAATAAAGGAAGACCCATTAATATTTATCATGTGGATCTCAAATTGAAAACGCAGTAGAAGGTCCGGAAAAAGCCGGACAAAAAAGGCAGCACCGGGCAGTTGAATTTCAACTGTCCGGTACTGCCTTTCTGCATGAAAGCCGGTGACCTGTACATTCTGCTTGCAGGTTATCGTTGAAGTCGGTGACCTGTGCGCTCTGCGAGCCGGTTATCGTTACCAGATAACGACGGAGACAGCCATCAGTATGCTCTGCGTAAGAACGAGTACGATAAAGACAGGGACAAACCATTTCCACCATTTTTCAATCTTGACACCGGCGATACCGCAGATGATTGGCGTCATCGATGTAGGCCAGATGATATTGGAAAGGCCGTCGCCAAACTGGAATGCCAGTACGGCCGACTGTCTGGAGATGCCAATCAGGTCTGCCAGAGGTGCCATAATCGGCATACTTGTCACCGCCTGGCCGGAACCGGACGGGATGAAGAAATTAATTCCGGTCTGAACCAGGAACATTGCAACAGCGGAGATGGCTCCCGGAAGCTTGGAAAGCGGGATAGACAGGTAGTATACGATAGTATCGATAATATGGCCTGCCTGTAGAACCACCAGAATGCCGCGGGCAATACCTATCATCATACAGGCAACGGCAATCTCGGAGAAGCTCTTCGCCACTTTCTCGGCTATTTCATTGGGTCCCCAGCCCATGATGAAACCGCTTACAAGTCCCATCAAAAGGAATACTGCGCTCAGTTCCGCAAAATACCATCCCTTGGCTTTCGTTCCCCACACGATCACAACGATACCGGCAACGAGAGTGGCTAACACCAGTTTTTCCCTGATCCCAAACGGCTTGTTTTCGATATGATCCGAATCCATGGCAAGGCTGCTGAAATCATCACCGTAAACAAGGCTTTTTGTCGGATCGGCCTGGATTTTTAATGCGTACCGGATAACGAAGAAGGAGGCGACCGCAATCAGGATGATATGACAGATAATCCGGTAACCGGCGCCCGACATCTGCGGGACATCGGCAATACTCTGCGCCATGCCGACCGTAAACGGGTTCATGACGGCGCCGCTGTAGCCGAGGCCGGTGCCAAGAGCGACAATGGCAAGGCCGACAATGGCATCATAGCCCATGGCAATGGCAATTCCCACAAAAATCGGAATAAACGGGAACATTTCCTCAAATA
>NZ_KE992847.1:9561-11429 GCF_000466485.1 [Clostridium] symbiosum ATCC 14940
CCTCAAATACGCCGATGGTTGAGCTGGCGCATCCAATCAGGGTGATAAATACAGGGATAATAATGGCACGTGCAGATCCCTTTAATATCCTGAGCATGCTGGCGACGAGGCCGTTAAAAGCGCCGCTGGCAATGATCAGGCCGATGGATGCATAGGAAATAAATACGAAGAAGATTACTCCGGCTGCGTCCACGGTGCCGTTATAAATAGACTGGACAAGGGTGAAGAAGCCTACCGGTGTGGATTCAATTACATGATATGTACCGGGAACCACCATTTCCCTTCCGGCATCGCTAAGCGCCCGTTCAAATTCACCGGCCGGAAGAAACCAGGATGCGGCGGCACAAATAATTGTAATCGAAATAAGAAGCACATAAATGTGCGGCATCTTCATTTTTTTTGTTTTTTTCGTTTTTGCTGCAGACTCACTGCTCATACGTTTTCTCCTCTCATAAAAAAAAACCATTTACTTTCTTTTTTCTACCTGTTCCTGAAATTCCGCATACACCTTGTTTCTGAAGGCCTCATCATTAAATGTCCTAAGAGCCGTCAGCGCCAGGATACAGGCTCCCTTCTCCATTGCCTCCTCTGCCTGAGGCAGGGCAGTTGCATCCCTGAATGCCGCCGTGTGCAGCGCATAATCCTCATCTGTGACAGCTAACAGAGGCTGGATGGCAGGGCACCGGTAGCTGACGTTGCCCACATCAGAGGAACCGCTGGCAGCTTCAACCCCCGTTGTCGGCATGCCGAATGCCTCAAACTGCCGTATGATCTCCTCCTCAAGTGTCATGTTGCGTACCATATCTGCAAATTCAAAAACAGAGGTGAATTTCACGGTACAATCCAGAGCCATGGCAGCGCCGTCCGCACATTTTTTCACCATTTCATCCACTGCTCCCATGGATTTCATCGTTGCGGTTCTGAATTCCATCCTGAGTTTTACATAGTCCGGTATGATATTGGGCGCTTTTCCTCCGTCCAGAATGATACTGTTTACATGGACATCCGGAGTGAAGCATTCGCGCCGCGCATCAATCAAATCCAGAAACTTCCTGGCCGCCGCCAGAGCGCTTTTGCCCTCCCACGGTGCGGCAACCGCATGAGCCGCCTGTCCGTAAAATTCTACAAAATAGCATTGCAGGCTCAGCGCGTCCATATCGGCCCGGCACTTGCCCCCCGACCAGCTGTGCATCATCATGGCCAGAGACATGTTGTCAAAGATGCCCTGGGCAGCCATGCCTATCTTAGCGCCGTTTTCTTCCTCTGCAGGGGTCCCAATCACATGCACTTTTCCCCTGTAAAACTCCTTTAGATCTTTAAGCGCCAGACCTGTCAGTACGGAAAGAGAGCCGTGAAGATTGTGGCCGCAGCCATGTCCGATTTCAGGAAGTGCATCGTATTCCGCCAGAATTGCCACTTCCGGGCCGTCACCGTTGTCGAAGAGGGCATGGAATGCCGTCTCATATCCGGCGAAGGGGTATGTAACCTCGAACCCGGCTTCCTTCAGGATCTCCACCATCTTTCTGCTGGATTCAAATTCCTGATCCGGAAGTTCCGGATGCTCTCTCAGGTAACAGCTCAGTTCAGCAGCTTTCTTAAAATGTGTTCCAATAACTTTTTTTACTGACGACAGTTCGTAATCTGTCATAACACCATCCTTTCTGAGTCCCCCCCCCACAATCAGTTCCGCATCAGGAGGTAGGTTTGATAGTAATTTTGTATGCTTTTATTTGCAGCATACTTAAAGAAGAGTTCTTTAAAACGGATTATAGCATAGAAATGTGGGTTGATCAATGATTTTTGTAAATTAAATATTTTTTTGTAATTTTTCAGTTAAAGAGATTTAGTTAAGCAGGTGAGGACGCCGC
>NZ_KE992848.1 GCF_000466485.1 [Clostridium] symbiosum ATCC 14940
AGGCTGTGACCGGTACCGGTCACAGCCTCCCCTGAACTCTGTCCTTCTCTAATGAACTCTGTCCTTCACAAAACGCGCTTTTTATTACTTTACTCCGAAATGCTCAAACAGTACCTTCTCAGCCTCTGCACACCAGAGTCCTTTATGCGCTTTACAGCACTCATCCAGCTTCTTAAACAGCGGCTCCCTCTCTCCCAGCTTCGCAAAATCATCGATAGCGGTCAAAGGCATATCGAACTGGGTATAAGTCAGTTTTTTGCCTCCCGGAATAGACGGCAGATTCTTCGTTGCCTCTGCAATGCTGTCGATTCCGCCCACATGAGTTACCATAACAGCCGGTTCGATTGCTCCCCTGGCCGAAAGCTCATTGGCCTCGATCAGGTCATCTGTATTTCCCCCTGTTGTTCCCATGATATGCGTGCTTGTGTAGTGACAGTTATAGAGGTTGATTTCCGCCTTAAACTGGCTGTCGGTCGGCCCTGCAAAGAAGTTCATGCAGCCGTCAAATGCCAGCAGCTTATCTCCCATCTCCGCAACCTGCCTGATTGGGGCATAGACAAATACGTCGTCGTATCCGTGAGCCTGTGTAATGGCCATCAGCTCCGCAATCGGATCCGCCATCCCGGCAGTATTTACATAGTGCAGCTCCACGCCCATTTCTTTGGCATGCTCCTCGGAAATCACTTCCCTTGCACGGTTAATTCTGTCTTCATTTACATCGGTCACTACAATTCGCTTCGGTTTATTTTCAAACTGTATGCCATAGCTTACCGCTCCGAGTCCCATCGGTCCGCAGCCTCCCATAATCAGGATATTACCGTCCGTTTTGGTTCCCATGGCATGCTCGTAATTTTTCTTGTTCGTATGGTAATTGGCATGGTACCCGCCGATAATACAGCTCATCGGTTCGCCGAGAGATGCCTGGAAATAGCTTTCGCCGTCATAGCTTAAAAGACAGCCCATCTCCATTACCTCATGAGGAATGATGCAGTATGTGGCGGCTCCGCCGCAGAACTCATAAGAATATCCCGGTGAGTCCAGCTTGCCCTGGTAATTGATAGCCGGCTGGATCGAAAATTTCTGTCCCGGTTTAAACTGATCCTGCCACTTTTTTCCCACCTGCACGATGTCACCGGCAAATTCGTGTCCGACGATAATCGGGTTGGTATCGATGTTCTGGGGCGCGCGCTTATGCTTTTTCCCCTGCTTAACCAGTTTGTAGGTCGACATACAGATGCTGTCGCTCATTACCTTTACAAGAATCTCATCATCCTTTATCTCCGGTAATTCAAATTCCTCTAATCTTAAGTCATCAAGTCCATACATTCTTACCGCTCTTGTTTTCATTATTTCCAACCTCCGTTTTCATTAACTAAAATATGCTGCTTAACCCGCCTGCGCTCTTTCTCAGGCTTTCGTTGTAAATGCTGCGTAAATATCATCGGCGCTGCCCTTAATCAGTTCTTCCACTGCTTCAGGCGTTGCCATCTTTTCCGCTATTGTTGCTAAAATCTCAAGATGGTCTTCTCCCACCCCTGCGATACCGATGACCAGGTTAACCTTCTCGGTTCCCCAGTCGGTTCCCTCCGGGAATACCATCACCGCAATGCCGGAGCGCTTAATCTCTTTCTTGGCCTCTTCCACTCCATGGGGGAGAGCAATTCCGTTTCCTATATTGGTAGGGAACGACAATTCCCTTTTAATCATCGCTTCTATATAACCTTCATCCACATATCCGCTGTCGCAGAGAAGCTGTCCGACTGCGCGGATTGCATCATCTTTCGCCATCGGGCTGCAGTCCAGCCTGATGTTCTTCTTTTCTAAAAGCTCCGGTTTCTGAATTTTTTCGGTCTGTTCTTTTTTCTTTCCAAAACCAAACATTCTCTTTCCTCCTCGATATCACACAGTGCTTTATCTGATGGCCCGCGCCGGCCATTCCGGCCGAACCGCTCCAGGCTCTCTGAATTCATTATATCCTGACTGCCGGATACAATTCAACAGAAACAAAATTGCATTTGGCATCATTGGATGGTGACAAAAGCTGAAGTTTGCACGAAAATCCCGGGTTGAACGGCGCGACGCGATGAAAAGTGAACTTTTCACCACAATCAACGGCGTTTTTTGCCGTTTCTGTGCATCGCGAAACGTGTTATTATTCACAGCACGCCGCTTTTTGGCGGAGTGTGAACAATAACGTTATATTTTATCCAGATACCGGTTAAAATATTTTTTCAGATAGCGCGACAGCAGCCCCCTGATATCCTCTTCTTCTCCCGACATAATGGTGTTTAAAAATTCATCCTCCTCCACCAGCTTCTGACTCAGATAACCTAACATGGAGGCATTTTCATTCACATGCTCTTCTTCCGGCATGAGCATGATAATAGCAGCCCTGATCCCTTTCATATCAGGAGAAAGGAACTGTTTTCCTGTCTCCGGTTTAAAAACAGTAAAGACGGGCCGCGCTACGCCGGCTGTCCTTGCATGGAGAAGAGCGAAGGAAAAGTCCGGAAAGAACTGGGAGCCCATGGTTTCTCTTCTTTTTAAGGCATCTATTATCATTTTCTGCCGGTCGGCGTAGGGTGTCTGTCCCTCTCCCACCCGTACCAGCAATTCCTCAAATGTGACTGTCTCATCCGTCCTGACAAGCTGAAAGCGTTGAATCAGCGACTTGATCTGAGCCGCCATGTAATTGACTTCCTCAAGCTGCCTTGTGAACGTTTCGTCTTCCTGCCTGACTGCAGGCATATGTTCATATTCCCGCACCTTGGCTGCTATCTGCTCCATCTCCCGGGCAGTCAGCAGAGGACTCACATAGAGTATGTCAGCCGCCTCCTTAAGCTGCAGCGTGGAAACGAAGAAATCGGTCCGCTCCAGCACATAGGGCGATAAATCATTCAATCCATACGCCGTCAGGTTGATCCGGTCATTGAAAAAACGGTTGATTCTGGAGCACATCAGGCGGGAAATACCGATTCCGCTCGCACAGACCACCCCCATGTTGACTTTTCTTTTGACTTCCCTGCTGCTCTCAAGACGCACCATGGCCGCTCCGAAATGGATCGCCAGATATCCTATCTCCGGCTCCGGCACCGGATAACCGTAATGTTCTTCAATCACCTCTGCAACGCTGCGGCACCGTTCAAATATTGCCGCATAATCACGTTTTATCTGATCCAGCAGCGGATTTTCTATCTTCATATTGTTGGCCAGGCGTACCAGTGTAGGCTGCAGATGGGCCGCCAGGCCGTGTACCACAAATTCCTCATCCTGCTTTAACTGCCATGCAACAACCGGATCAAAGCGGTCGATCATCTGGTTTACCACCTCAAGCAGTTCCCTCTGGCCGCTGACTCTTGCCCTGGAATCCTCATCCAGCTCAATCTGCTGCACCTTTGCCCCCTTAATATGAAGACAGATATAGGCCGTCTCAATCTCCGGAATCTCTATCTCAAACTCTTTGCACAGCTCTTCCACAATCCTGCCCGCGAGGCAAAAATCATCATTCCCCCTGAGCGATTCCACCATGGCCTGGTTCTCTTCCAGTATTTCCTTCTTTAAAATCCTGTTGACGGCAATCGTCACATGGAGTACCAGTCCGACATACGAATTTTCCGTCAGGTTTAATAGTCTCCGGTCCTTGATCCTCTGTATACAGGCAATCACCCTAAGCAGAAGATCGTTATTTAAAATCTTATAGATATTTTTGTCATTTTTACTGCCCACCAGTTCAAACAGAGCCTGATCCTTTTCTTCATAGATATCCCTGATAAAATGCGTATCTATATTCTCATCGATAAAAGCCCTGAGGGCAAGACGGAAATCTTTTTCCCTGCCCTCTATGGAAATTCCGTAGCCCGGTTTCCTGATGATTTTCAGGTTAAAAGGCTCGAACCATTCCTCTGCCGCCTCCAGATCCGCGCTGATTGTAGCCTCGCTTACGCCAAAAAGCTCGCTGTAATAATACAGCTTTTTCAATGTTTTGTCCTTCAATATCTCCAGTATCAGCCTCTTACGCCGTTCCGGACGGTCGGAAGCATCCAGGGTATCTTTTTCACTGAGATGGCGCAAAAGCCTGTCCCGGTCCTCCCGGGCCCCTTCCAGCCATACGCCTGTCCCGGTTTTGGAACAGAACTCCACATGATATTCCTTCAGGGCCCTGCCCAGATATTCCAGTTCCCTCTGAACCGTGCGTTTGCTCAGATTCATCCGTTCCGCCAGGTTTTTGACAGATATGACCTTGTCCTCATTCAGCATAATTAAAAGTATCTGCTGCATTCTCGGTGTAAAATCCATATCAATACCGTTCCCTCTCCCACGCTCTCTGCCTCATCTTGTCCGGCGGCCCCTCACCGTGAGGATTTATGCCGCCAATCGATAGAAAGACAGAACCGGGGCATGGATGGCATGCCCTGTTTCTGTCTTAACTATATTCTATCCGTATCCGGATTACAAGAATCTTTATGCCCCGCCGGCCTTATCTGCCTGATAATTCTTTAATCAGTTCATCATATTCCGGCGCTGCCAGGAAATTGGTAATCAGAACCAGCCGCGCATTCGGGTTGCTGTGGCCTGCCCTCTCTCCCAGCTCCTGATGCGTCACCACAATCTGCGCGTCGGATGGGATGGATGATACGGGGGAATGCATAACCTCAATACCGCCAAGTCCCGCAGCCGTCAGTTTTTTCTTAAGGACAGTGGCTCCCATTGCGCTGGAGCCCATTCCGGCGTCGCATGCAAATACGATTTTCCTGATGTCCTTCGTATCAACTGCCACTGCTTTCTTCTCATCAGCGATGCCCTTTGCCGCATTCTTCATCTCTTTCATTCTGTTCTTTGAGCTTTCGAGATCTTCATCCTTTGCGGCGAATTTGAGAATCGGCATGGAAATGAAGAAGGATACCGCCGTGGCTACCAGAACCCCGAGTATAACCGGAAGATAACCTCCTCTCGGCGTCATGCCCAGGATTGCAATAATACTTCCCGGTGAAGCCGGCGCCGAAAGGCCTGCGCCAAACATCTGCTCTACGAAGATACCGCTGGCTCCGCCTGCAATGACTGAGAGAAGCAGGAGCGGGTTCATCAGGATATATGGAAAATAAATTTCATGGATACCGCCGAGGAAATGGATAATGACAGCGCCCGGCGCTGAGCTTTTAGCCGATCCTTTTCCCGCAAGGCAGTATGCCAGCAGTACGCCGAGTCCCGGTCCGGGATTGGCTTCAAGCAGGAAGAAAATTGATTTTCCGGTCTCTTCCACCTGCTGGATTCCCATCGGTGAGAAAATTCCATGGTTAATCGCATTGTTTAAAAACAGAACCTTTGCCGGTTCAATAAAAATACTTGCCATCGGAAGCAGTTTATTGTCCACGAAGAAACCAACGCCTGCCCTCATCGCCTCGTTTAATGACTCAACAAGTGGTGTGACTCCCTTCAGTGTGAGCAGTGTCAGAACAGCGCCGAGAATGCCGAGTGAAAAATTATTGACAAGCATCTCAAAGCCTGCAGGAATCTTCCCTTCCAACAGCCGGTCGAATTTCTTCATAACCCAGGCCGCCAGCGGACCTACGATCATCGCGCCGATAAACATCGGGATGTCGGAACCTACGATTACGCCCATTGTTGCAATAGCGCCGATTACACCGCCTCTCTGGCCGTGAATGGCAGCGCCGCCCGTATAGGCAATCAGCAGCGGCAGAAGCACGGTTGACATCGGCGATACGAGTGCCGCAAGACTTTCATTGGGCCACCAGCCCGTCGGGATGAATAACGCGGTAATCAGCCCCCATGCAATAAATGCACCGATATTCGGCATAACCATTCCGCTTAAAAACCGTCCGAATAATTGAACTTTTTCTTTCATACATTTACCCTCTTTCCACTTTTAGGTAGTGTCAAGTTTCACTACCTGTTTTA
>NZ_KE992849.1:0-5511 GCF_000466485.1 [Clostridium] symbiosum ATCC 14940
TCTCAATACATTCAATAATTCTGTTGTCTTCCATTGTTATTCTCCTTTTCAGTTTTCAGATTTACTCCTGGTTTCGTCTGGAGCAGAACCTTTGTCTCTGTTTCAGAACCTGAATATATTGTAATAATTTCCGCACTGTTTTTCATTCGTTATACGCTTTTTTCTATGGCATATCACTGTTTAGTTATACGTCTTTAACCCCGGATAAAAGCTCTGCCAAAAGCCGGTCTGCCTGCCGTTGTGCCGTCTTAAGGATTTCCTCCGGATCATTGCCGTATATGTCAAGCCCCTCGGCTTCCACTGAATCGAAACGGGCGATTCCAAGCATCTGACAGAACGCCTTTAGATACTCCACGGCCAGGTTCGGATAACCGGAAGGCATCACGCCGGTATAACCTCCCCTGGTCGTCACGTAGATCATCCGTGAAGCGCGGCAGTCCCCCACCGTCTCCCCCTTTTCATTGTAATGGAACGTCATTTGGCTGACGCACATGCGCTCCAGATAAACGCGCAGAAGACTTGGAAAGGAAAAATCCCAAAACGGCGCCGCTATGATAATAATATCTGCCGAAGCAAACTGCCTTGTCGCACCGAAAAAGGGATCCTCAAAGCAGCCTTCCGATACCAGCCTGTTTCTTAGCTCCACTTCACCGGCGTTTAGCGGAGTCAGATTACACTCCATAAGCCTCACCGTCTCTACGTTGAGGTATGGCCTGCCGCCAAGTCCGTCCACAAGCCGGGCGGCCAGCCTCCTTGTACGTGATTCATCGCCTCTTATACAGCAGTCAACATACAAAATTCTTTTCATTACTTTCCTTCTCCCCTCATTAATACTCCTTAACGGGCGGTGAAAAGCAAACTGCACCTGCTTTTCACCGCCCGCGGAGACTCTTTCTTCCTCTTTCTTTATTCCTCCTCCTTTTTTTCCACCCCTGCCATTTTCATAAATTCCCTCATGGCGGAGGTCGTGTATTTTCCCTTCTTTATCGCAAAGCTCACCGGCCGCGTTGCCAGCGGGTCACCGATTTTATAGTAGGTCAGCATCTCATTCTCCGGCATACAGCTTACGATGTCCGAACGGATAAATACGGCTCCCACACCGTTAGAAGCAATATTTACGGATGTAAGAACCTGATCCACCAATAAGACTGTGTTCATGGTAAAGCCGGCATTCCTGCAAATCTGGCTGCTTCTCTGATACATATCATTGCCGGGTTTCATCGTAATAAACGGCACCTCCCGGAGTTCATAAAGAGGAACCGCTTCCGTCTCACTGTCGGCAAATCTGCCTGTGAGAATATCCTGATACGAAAGACGGTAAGGCTGGAGCCGCTTATTCACCTGATACCGGGTAGGAACGGCCAGAATGATTTTCTCATGATTATAAAAAAAACGTTCAATATTTGACCCTACGTCAGTTGCCGTCTCTATTACCAGATCGACCGTTTCATTTTCAAGTCCTTCCCGTAATTCGCCTACATTTCCTTCCATCAAGTTGATGACCACATTGGGATACTTTTCCCGAAATCTGCCTATCAGGCCTGGAAATACAAAGGAGCAGAAAAATGAAGAACCGCCCAGGGAAAGATTGCCGGTATTCAGGTTTTTCAAATCCATGAAATACGACTTGAGATTTCTCTGGATAAACATGATATCTTCAATTGACTTAATATAAAATGCGCCCTCCCTGGTGACGGTCACCGGTATTGTGCTCCGGTCAAAAATAATAACCCCTATGTCCTTTTCCACTTTCCGCACCATTTTGCTGAGAGCCGGCTGACTGACCTGCAGCTTTCTTGCCGCTTTTGAAAAGCTTTTCTCCTGATAAACGGCATATACGTATTTCATCTCATTAAGCAAATAATTTCCCCCAGTCCTGCTGTTTTGTCACTCGATATCATGAATGCCAAAAGACAGGTCCGATTTGGTTCTTAACTTCTTCAGACCTGTCTCTTAAATCAAGCTGCCTGTCCTTTTTTTCTGACTAACTGCATTCCGGCCAGCACTGCAAACAGTGCAATTCCGATCAGATCCGTTACATTCCCCGCATCGACCATTAAAACGCCGCAGATAACCAGCAGCACACTCTCCCACCATTTACATGGTGCGATAAAGTACCGGGTAAAGCCTGTGGCAATCCCTATCATGCCGATAATTGCCGTAATAATTGCCTTCGCCACCATCAAAATAAAGTATGGCGTGCTCCAGCCCGGATTGACTAAAACCAGTACCGGATTCATAACAAATATGTACGGTACCAGATAAGCCGCAAATCCCAGCCGGAAAGCATTGAATCCTGTCTTCATCGGATTCGCCTTGGCTATTCCGGCGCCTGCAAAGGCGGCCAGCGCAACCGGAGGCGTGATATCGGCCACGATTCCGAAATAGAATACGAACATATGGGCTGCAATCGCCGGAACACCAAGAGCTACCAGAGCCGGTGCGGAGATCGTCGCCTGTATGATATAATTGGCTGTCGTAGGCACTCCCATTCCCAGTATCAGAGAACACAGCATCGTGAATACCATCGTGAGAATCAGGCTTCCGCCCGCCAGCTCCACAATGCCGTTCGCCATCTTAAGGCCCAGGCCTGTCGCTGTCACGACACCGACAATAATGCCGGCGCAGCCGCAGGTTACTGCTACTGATATAGCGCCTCTGGCCGTCTCTTCCAGACAGAGAACAAACTTTTTCAAAAATTCCAGAACATTAAACCGCTTAGTCTCACGCACTATCTCAATCACCCAGATAATCAGGCATGAGATAATTCCGTACATGGCCGCGTTCATCGCCGACCGCCCCATAACCAGCAGCGCTACGATAACGATGATAGGCGCTACCCTGTACCAGCCTGTTTTCAGCAGATATACAACCTCCGGCCTATGTTCCTTCGGTATCCCCAGCAGGCCGTTTTTCACCGCTTCAAAATGTACATTGGTAAAAATACCGGTAAAATACAGAAGCGCCGGTATACAGGCCGCCAGGGCAATGGTTCCATAGTTGGTTCCTACGTATTCCGTCATAATAAATGCGGCCGCTCCCATAATCGGAGGCATTATCTGGCCTCCGGTAGAGGCGGCAGCCTCTACCGCTCCTGCAAATTCAGGCCTATAGCCGGATTTTTTCATCAACGGGATTGTAATCGAACCGGTGCTTACCGTATTCGCCACCGAGCTGCCGCTTATGGTACCCTGCAAAGCGCTGGCTACAACAGCTGCTTTCGCAGGTCCTCCCACACTTCCGCCGCAGGCGCCCATGGCCAGCCCTGTCATCCAGTCTCCCACGCCGCTGGCCTTCAAAAATGTGGCAAAGGCCAGAAACAGGAAAATAAACGACGAGGAAACGTAGATTGGCGAACCCAGGATTCCTTCGGTTCCCAGCCATTCCAGGCAGACTAACCGCTTCAGCGTCATGCCTCTGTGGAAAAGGAAGCCCGGAAGATAATTGCCGAACAGGGCATATAAAAGGAACACGCTGCCGACACAAACGATTACCAGCCCGGCCACGCGCCGCGCCGCTTCCAGCAGCAGCAGGATGGCTAAAGCACTAATCACCATATCTGCCGTGGTAAAGCGGCCTGCCCGCAGAAGCAGCTGATCATAAAATACTATATGGTAGGCAGAGCAGGCAAATGCCAGCGCTGCAAGAATATAATCATAAAACGGGATCTTATCGCTCGGCTTTCCGTTCATCGGATAAAGCAGGTAAGCCAGAACCATTGCAGCTCCCACGTGGGGGGCCCTTTGCAGGGTGGAAGGAAAGGTTCCGAAAAGACCCGTATAAAGCTGAAAGACGGACCATGCCACCGCAATGACAAATACTATTTTTGCCGGAGTTCCGCTCAGGCGGCGGAACTTCGACTCTTTGTCAAATTTGGTCATGACTTCTTCGCTGCTGACTTCCTGTTCATCTAGCTTAATGGTTGTGTCTTCTTTATACATTCCTACCTCCTGTACCTAAATGCCGCACTCAAAGTGTCATTACATTCAACTGCAGGAATTTAATCGATCAGAAGGCCGGGATCAACAGTTATGCCTTTTTCTTCATAATAACGCGCCGCGCCGGGGTGAACTGCGGTAGTAATTCCGGAAAGTCCGCCCTCCAGGCTGATATCTTTACCGGCCGGGTGCGCTGCTGCGATCTCTTCCGCACTTTCATAAAATGCTTTTGTTATATTATAAACAGTGTCATCATCCAGATCCGAACGGCAGTACAGCACGGCCTGACATGTAATCGTCTGGAAATCCTCGGTATTGCTGTAGGTCCCCGCCGGAATCACCATTTTCTCAAAGTACGGAGCTTCCGCCTGAATCTTCGCAATCTCCTCATCGCTGACGCTGACATAAGACAGCTCCGTGGATGTCGTCATCTCTACAATAGATGAAGCCGGTACATTAAGAACTGCACAGGATGCATCAATATGTCCGTCCTGCATCTTAACAGCGGCGTCGCCGAACCCATCCTGCTGCGGCTGGATATCTTTATTGATATCAAGGCCGGCCGCTTTGAAAACCAGGTCCGACGTTCCGGCCGTTCCTGAGCCGGTAGGACCGATAGCTACTTTCAGTCCTTTCAGGTCTGTAACTGATTTGGCATTCGTACTTGCATTGGCAACGATCTGGTATACCTCATGATAAACAACGCCGATGGCGCGGAAGCTCTTAATCTCGCCTGTATCCGCAAAGGCATTACGGCCGTTCCACGCATCATCCGCCGTAGCATTCATCGCGATGCCGAGGTCAAATTCGCCAATGTCCATCATATTAATATTTTCCACCGAAGCGCCGCTGGCCTGGGAATCCAGGGACAGCCCCTCCAGTCTCTTGTTCATCGCGCTGGCCATAGCACCGCCCAGGGCAAAATAAGTTCCTCCGGAAGAGCCGCTTCCCATGATAAGCGCTACTGTTTTGCCGCTGGGAGCAGCCGGCTGTGCGGTTTCACTACCTGCAGGCTGTTCCTGCTGTGTTTCTTTGCCGTCCGCCGAAGCCGCAGGCTCGGTTTTGGAACTGCAGGCTGTCGCCGTGAATATAAGAATCATCGCCAGGGTGATGCTCAAAATTTTCTTAATTTTTTTCATACACTGTCCTCCTCTTTTGTAATGTGGCTATATCTTGTCCGAAGCTTGCGGTGCTTACTCTTCGCCCAGGCAGACCATCTTGCCGTCTTTTACAATCAGCTCGCCGTCAAAGGTGATGGTCGGGTTGTACTGCACCATGTCGATATGTACGGTGGAACGTGCCGGCTGGCCGTAGTAGAAACCGTTGCCCATTGCGATATGGCAGGTTCCCCTTGCCTTCTTCTCTTCCTCAAAGTCTCCGTTGAACATGCAGGCCGGGTTTAATCCGATTCCAATCTCCGCAATGTTGTCGCTGTCTTTTACTTCCGCTATCTGACGGCGGATTTCTTTACAAATCTTCGGGTCTCCGCCCATCACCTCTACGATGCGTCCTTCTTCAATTTTAAGTTCTACGGGGATTGTCGGGCAGCCATAGTAGCAGATTGGTCCGTCGA
>NZ_KE992849.1:5611-5959 GCF_000466485.1 [Clostridium] symbiosum ATCC 14940
CGCCGTCCGACCATGCCATTGCGTCTCCAGGATTCCGCGCAATGCCGCACTCGATGATTGGTTCCATGTCGTTCATTTCCATATACAGGTCGGTTCCGGCCGGAGTTGTGATATGGGCGTTCTTTTTGCCTCTCCAGATTGCCTGCAGTTTTACGCCGTCCGCATAAACCGCCTCGTAATCAGCTAAGGCTCCGCCTCTTGTGAAGTTGTCGATGTGTCTTAAGCAGATGGATACTTCGCGCAGCTTTTTCTCATTCATAAGCTCTTTTAAACGGTTATTGTAGATAGCAGCTCCGGATGCCGTCGTCATACCTACGAATACATCGCAGGCCTCCATCGCCAGCTCCA
>NZ_KE992849.1:6059-6547 GCF_000466485.1 [Clostridium] symbiosum ATCC 14940
CAGCCATGGCATTCGCCATACGCATGTCGGTCTGTGGGTCAATGGCAATAAGAACCTCTTCACCCGGCTTCACTGCCATCAGGTTTGATAAGATGTAGTGCGCTCTTTCGATACATTCGATGATTCTGTTGTCTTCCATAGTCTCTCCTTTTCTTGAAGTGATGTGAGTTACAGTTACAGTTACTGCCGGAAATCTCCGGCGTTTCTATAAAAACAGTTTTACCACTGTCCTTATCTATTCCACTTCTTTATTCGACAATTCAGGCAAAAATCAATATAGTATCTGTTATAATTTTATCATGATGTTAATTTTCCATAAATTGCTATGTCTTTTTATGAATGAGGTATAACCATTTTGTTATATCTTAAAAAGGCGGTGAAAAGTCAGCCTTCACAACTTTTCACCGCCGTAATTCAAATAAACTTAATTCAATTTTTGTTCAATTATTCTTCGCCCAGACAAACCATCTTGCCGTCTTTTACGATTA
>NZ_KE992850.1 GCF_000466485.1 [Clostridium] symbiosum ATCC 14940
GGCCTGCGGCGGCGTCCTCACCTGCTTAACTAAAATATTATGCCGGGACTCGCAGAAAATCAAAATTTATGGTAAAGTATGTATGTGTGGAATTTTTTAAAATAATAACGAGGTGAAGATATGAGCAAAGTAGCAGAACGTTTTCTGAAGTATGTCTCTTTTGACACGCAGTCAAAAGACGAGGAGGAACAGGTCCCCAGCACGGAAAAACAGCTTGTTCTGGCAAAGGAACTGGTTAAGGAACTGGAGGAGATGGGTGCATCGGATGTACGCCTGAGTGAGCATGGCTATGTCTATGCCACAATCGAAGCCAACACTGAAAAGAATGTCCCCTCCCTGGGCTTTGTAGCCCATATGGATACGGCACCTGCCATGTCCGGCCGGGATGTGAAAGCCAGAATTGTGGAGAAATATGCCGGAGGAGATATTGTTCTGAATGAAGAGAAGCACATTGTGATGACGGTAAAGGATTTTCCGTTCATGGCCGACTGTGAGGGCCGGGATTTAATTGTGACGGACGGTACGACTCTGCTGGGAGGCGATGATAAGGCAGGAGTTGCCGAGATTATGACGATGGCGGCCTGGCTTCTGGCGCATCCGGAGATTCCCCACGGTACAATCCGAATTGGCTTTACCCCTGATGAGGAGGTTGGCAGAGGAGCTGATTTCTTTGATGTGGAAGGGTTCGGAGCGGATGTGGCTTATACGGTGGACGGCGGTCCTCTGGGAGAGCTGGAATATGAGAATTTCAATGCGGCATCCGGAAAAGTCTACATTCATGGCGTTGGAATACATCCGGGCGGGGCAAAGAACAAGATGAAAAGCGCACTTTTGATTGGAATGGAATTCCAAAGTCTTCTTCCCGCTTTTGAGAATCCGATGTATACGGACGGTTATGAGGGATTTTTCCATCTGGATCAGTTTGCCGGAGACGTGGAGTATGCCAAGATGGATTATCTGATCCGTGACCATGATATGGATAAATTTACGCAGAAGAAGGAGCTGTTTGCTTCTGCCGCAGAGTTCCTGAATAAGAAATACGGTGAGGGAACCGTTGAGCTGAAGATAAAAGACTCCTATTACAATATGAAGGAAAAGATTGAACCCTATAAGTACCTGATTGATATCGCGAAAGAGGCGATGGAGGAAGTGGGGATCACTCCCGAAGTATCACCAATCCGCGGAGGCACCGACGGAGCCAGACTGTCCTATATGGGCCTTCCGTGTCCCAACCTCTGCACAGGAGGTTACAATTTCCATGGCAAATTCGAGTTTATTCCGGTTCAGTCTATGGAGAAGGTGGTGGAGCTTTTGCTGACCATCGTAAGGAAGTTTGAGAAGATTGAAAAATAATATATAAGAATAGAAATCACACGGCTGCTCCGCATTATAGATTAATGAGGGGCAGTTTTTCATTGAAGGCGGGGGCCTGTGTGCGGAGCGTGCAGGTTATCGTTTCATGGAAGAAGAGCAAGATTTCTTAAGACACGCATCCCATAATCATATATACTAATCTGGCAAAAGGAGGTGTTGAATGATGGACCGCATAGAGGAGGTGTCTCTGGCGATAGACTTTATTGAAGCAAATCTGACTGAAAGGCTTAATCTGGACCGGATTGCGGACGCAGTCCATTATTCCAAATACCACCTGCACCGGGTGTTTTCCGATACGGTCGGCCTGACGGTTCATGAGTACATGAAACGCAGGCAGCTGACAGAATCTGCAAAGCTGCTGGTCTTTTCTGAAAAGCCAATCGTGGATATTGCGCTTCTGTCGGGCTACAGGAGCCAGCAGGCATTTACGAGTGCATTCACGGCCATGTATAAAATGCCGCCGAATATGTACCGGGAAAACGAACGGTTTTATCCGCTGCAGCTTAGGTTTGATTTTGAAAGGAGTTATGAGATGCTGGACAGAACAGAAAGTGCCGGGTGGAAAATTACATTTGCCACCGAGGCAGAAATTCCGTGCTGGATGGAGCTGGTGAGGCTTGTGATAGACGGATTCCCGTACCTGGACGAGGAGGAATATATCCGGGTTTTGAAGCAGAAAATAAGGACAAAACAGGCGCTGATTCTAAAGGACAGAGGGCTTGCCGCCGGTATCCTGCTGTTCTCCTATGAAAACGGCAGCATTGATTTTATGGGGAGTCACCCGCTTTACAGAAAGAGAGGGGTCCCCAAAGCACTTCTCGACAAGGTAATGGGTGAGCTTCTGAGAGGCAGAAAAGTTAGTATTACCACTTACCGGGAAGGTGACAAAGCAGATACCGGGTACCGTGACGAGATTAAGGAGCTTGGATTTGCTGAAGCGGAATTACTGGTCGAATACGGCTACCCGACCCAACGGTTTGTGATGGGACAGGAGGAAAGGCTTCATGAGTGACGGTATGACAGTCCCGTTTCCCGACGAGCTTCTGCATCTGGAAGAAATTAACATGAAGCTTAAGGAGGCCCTGGAGAAAGCGGAGGAATCCGTCAGGAAATCAGAACGGGAATATATGGACACGAAACGGTATATGGTGGAACACCGGGGGGATATTGATCCTCATGAGATGTTTCAAAATGAGATGCTTCTGAAGCAGACGGACCGAAGCGGTGCCTTTGCGGTGGAGCGCCGCGACCGGATTGTAAAGATAAAAGAATCCCCTTATTTTGCCCGCATTGATTTCAGGGAAGAGTCCCGGAAGACAGAAGACAGATATTATATCGGGCGGTTTGCGTTCAATTATGAAAATCAACCGCTTATATTCGACTGGCGTGCCCCTATATCCGGCATGTTTTATGATTTCAATGTGGGAAAAGCCGGATTCCAGGCTCCGGACGGCCCTGTTTTCGGGGAGATAACACGCAAGCGGCAGTTCAAAATAAAAAACGGTCATATGGAATATGCGCTGGAGACTTCCTCTCATGTGCAGGATGAGGTGCTTCAAAAAGAATTAAGCCAGACATCTGATGAAAAGATGAAATCAATCATTTCAACTATACAAAAGGAGCAGAACCGGATTATCAGAAACGAAAAAGAAGGTACCATGATTATTCAGGGAGCAGCCGGTTCCGGAAAAACATCCATCGCCCTGCACCGGATAGCGTTCCTGCTTTACCGGTTTAAGGACAGGCTGAACGCTCGGAATGTGACAATCCTGTCCCCTAACCGTGTCTTCGGCGATTACATCTCAAATGTAATACCGGAGCTTGGGGAGGAGCCGATTTTCGAACTTAATCTGTCGGAGCTTGCGAAGATTCAGCTTGAAGGTTTGATTGAATTTGAACCTGATAAAGATCCGCTTGAGCGGCAGGATGAAGCGTGGGCGCAGAGAGTGCAGTTTAAATCAACGATGGAATTTGTTTCCATGATGGATCGGTACATAGAACAATTGCCGGACTTGATTTTCAAACCCGCCGATTTCGTTTTCGGCAGCTTTACCGCTGAAGGAGAATGGATAATGAAACGTTTTCGCGCGTATAGCAAATATCCTGTCAGAAAGCGGCTTTTGATGGTTGCTGAAGATATCCGTGACCGCTACGAAACGGAGGCTGTTATGGAGGCTGAAGGCGCCCCGCTGCGGACCAGGACGGTAGCAAAAAGCCTGGGTTCCATGCTTACAATGAAAAATACGCTTGCCGTATATAAGGACTTTTATAAAAGAACTGGGAACCGGTCAATGCTTGTCATGCCGTTTAAAAAGACCCTCGAATGGGCCGACGTTTATCCCTTTCTCTATCTTCATTCCGTGATCGAGGGAGTGAAGGAAAGCAGTCTTACGAAACATCTGGTGGTGGATGAGATGCAGGATTACACGCCGGTTCAGTATGCGGCCCTAAACCGCATGTTCCCCTGCCAGAAAACGATACTCGGGGATTTCGGACAATTTATCAATCCCAACCATTTGCACAGTCTGGCGGATCTTCAGGAGCTATATAAAGAAGCGGAGTTTGTGGAGCTTAACAAAAGCTACCGTTCGACCTATGAGATTATCTCCTTCGCGAAGCGCATTCAGGAAGTGGCGGCTTTAGAGCCGGTTGAACGCCATGGGGAACAGCCGGAACTAATCGCGTGCCAGGACACAGTGGAAGAAATCAGAGTGATCAAAGAGGCAATCCAAAAATTCCGGAAGGGAGGCAGCGCTTCACTTGGAATCATTTTAAAAACAAACATATTGGCAGGAGCATTATATAATGAGCTGGGCGGATCGTGTGAAGCAAATCTGCTCACGCCGGAGAGCTCGGTTTTTCGAAACGGAGTCACCATAACTTCGGTTCAAATGTCAAAAGGTCTGGAATTTGATGAAGTTCTAATCCCCCAGGCGGATGACAGAACATATTCATCCCGCTATGACAGAAGTCTTTTGTATATTGCCTGTACACGCGCCATGCATAGGCTGACACTCACATATACAGGCAGAATAACGCCGCTGGCTGTTCTGAAATAAATGCTGTTCGGAAAACACTCTGTTTCCACGCTCTCGGAATTGTGGTAGAATGGAAGAAAGCAGAATGATAAATATGAATTTGAGGGAGATAAAGATAATGGCAAAAGAAAAAGGTTCATTCAAGGAGTTTCTTTCGGCAGTTGCACCAGAATACCAAGCGTTTGTCAAGAAACTTGATAACAAACTTATGGAACAGGGCTGTGAACTCGTCATCAAAGAAGCGAAAAGCGGTTATACCGCTTCATATCGACTAGAGAAGAAAACAGTAATGAACTGGGTATTTCGCAAGTCGGGCATTCTGGCACGGATTTATGGCGACAATGCGGGCAGATATGAAGATATCATCGCTTCCCTGCCTGCCGATATGCAGAAGAAAATGACTACTTCCCGTGACTGCAAGAGACTTATTGATCCAAATGCTTGCAGCGATACCTGTGTGAAAGGTTTTGTTTATACCTTGAATGGCAACGCGCATAAAAAATGCCGGAATGATGGAATGTTTTTCCTGCTTACAAATGAAACAGCGGAGCATATAGCGAAACTGATTTGCGCAGAGGTTAATGTGCGTAAGGCAGCTTCATAGCAGCGAATTTGAAGTTGTATGGAGGGTATGGCGTGAAGCAAGATACTGTAATGAAATTTGTGGAAGCAATTAACACTCAAAATATGCCGCTTATTATTGATATGATGTCAGAAGATTTCCATTTCATTGATACCTATGGTAATAAAGAAAATAAGGAACAAATGAAAACAGGATGGAAAGGGTATTTTGATTGGTTTCCTGATTATCTTATTGAAGTTTTTGATTATATTGAAAGTGATAAGTTTTCTATGATTATAGGTAAAGCAAGTGCTTCATATATGGGAATCAAAGAAAAGTATTGGGAATTTCCTGCTTGTTGGAAAGTGATTGTTAATGGAAATCAGATTCAAACATGGCAAGTATTTTGTGATTCCAAAAAGCAATTAGATTCGATGAAGTAAATTCTAGTTTATCTAGGAGTTGGCAAGGCTGAAATCGTGGATAAGTACCAGCCGGGAGCGCATGCCAAAACCGCCGGTGTCCTGCAAGCAGACGAAGCTTCGTTATAGCAGGCTGACAGAGGAAGATAACAACGGCTGATCCGGAAACCCATTGAGAGGGCTACGGTATAGCCGTGGCCTTCTCAATGCAAAAGAAGGGCTATCAGCTTACCGCCGATAGCCCTTCTTTTGTTATCACATTCCGCTTGCCGACTGCCCAATCTGAATGTTCTTCAACACTTGCTTATTGTGTGTCAGCCTTCAGGTCCGTCATCAGAAAGATAAATTAAAATCACGCAGCGCCAGCGGCGAAACATTCCCGATGCCGAGCTTTTCCAGCTCCGCTGACGCAAATCTTAATTCTGAAAAAATAAATTCCTCCAGATGGGCCGATAAACCTTCAACATCGGATTGCTCCAGACACTCCATAAACGTATCAAGATACGCAATACAGGCAGTACGGCGCGCCTGATCCGTAATGATGCTGCGCAGCGGATATCCCCATAATAGCTGTTGGTACAGTTCAGTGTATATATTTCGGATTGCCTGGTAAGGAGCCATGTGCGTGAAGAGCTCAAGAATGCCGTAGGAAGCCAGTTCCTGCCGTCCAAGCCGCTGCAGTAATTTCAGCCGTTCCATAACAAGGGCCCGGTCGGCGGGGGTAAAAGCGGCAGCAGTGATTCTCGATACTTCACGGCAGGACAGGGCAATAATCTGCATGCTTTGTGCATAGTCCAGAAGACGCCTTTGCAAAACAGGGTTGGTAAAGTCACAGTTTTCCGCTATTTCTTCTTGTGGGAGAATCTGTGTTCCCAGACCGTTGAAGGATTTCGTAACGCCGATACTGTTAAGCAGTGTCAGAGTCCTTCTGATTGTGCTGACGGAAACCTGCCGTTCCTTTGCCAGTCTTTCAAGGGAAGGAAGAAAGGTTCCGGCCGGATAAATTTCCCGGTTGATGGCCTTCAAAAGCTCCATGCCGAGTGAGTAACAGCGCTGGGTTGCTTTTTTGTAGCTTGTCCATTGAAAGGGGATCTGCTGTTCCGGAGCCTGCACTGTGATTTTGCTGTCATAGAAACTGCACAAAGCACGGGAAAGCTGCTCCTGAAAGGTTTCTATGGATGAACGGAGTGCGGCCCAGTCTTTCTGACGGCACAGCCGGATCATATACAACAGGGAATTATCACCCTCATACCGTCTTGCAGTAAACCTGATGCTGAAGAGTGGGGCCTGAAAGAACATAAAGATCTGCCAAACCATGCGCATGAGAAGCTCATTTTGAAGAGAACCGTAAATAAGCTGCAGGTGGCGGATCATTCTGTAGGGCGGGAGAATATCCGTACGGAGAGCCAGAGCCTCCATCTGATCCAGGGTTTCCGGTGAAGCCTTTTTGAAACCAACCCACTGGGCATAGCTTAACAGCGGACGCATGGAGCGGCTCAATTCAATCAGAGCATCTTTTCTGATGGCATAGAAGTTCTGTATATGGCGGTCGGTATCCTCTGTGTCATAGCAGACCTTCACCAATGCGCCCACGCTTCTGGAAAGGGTGATATAGCCATCATGTTTCAGACGCAGGTAGGCCGAACGGACAGTATCGGTAGAAACTAAAAATAGCTGGCTGGCTTCCTCTATGGTTGGTAGCTGCTCTTCAAAGCGGTACACTCCAAACTCTATCTGCACAGCCAGAGTTTTATAAATAATCTGCTGCAATTCCATTTCATTTTCCAATTTCTGCTCCTCCTGTCGTATAACTAAATTGGTATGCCAGCTATAATATAACATTTTTTTGCGGCGAGTACCACCTTATTTGAGCAGCGGAACTATTCGAAGATTTTATGTATCGTTACGGTTGATTTTGAGGATGTAAAGTTAATAATGACTCCATTGTGGAGGAACGGTCTTTTGGTTATACTTAAATCAAATAAACCGAAAGGAAGATACGATGAAAGAACTGAATATAGCCCGGCAGATTATTAGAAAGAGAAGGGAGAGGGGCATTACACAGGCAGCGCTGGCTGCTCATATGGGAGTGTCCAAAGCTTCCGTCTCAAAATGGGAGACCGGACAGAGCTATCCGGATATTACACTGCTTCCGGGACTGGCCTCGTATTTCAATATGAGCATCGATGAACTGATGGGCTGTTCGATGCAGATGACGGAGGAGGAAATACAGGAACTGTTCAGCCGTCTTGCCCGGGAATTCTCTCAGGAAAACGCAGAACTTCTTCTGGAAGAATGTCGAGATGTGCTTTACCGCTACTCCTCCTGTTTCCCTGTTCTGTTGAGAATGGTTCTCTTTTATCTTAATCACAGCGGCATACTACCGGAGGAGCGTGCAAAAGAACTTCTCGAGGAGGCCCTCGCCCTGTGCCGCCGGATCGGACTGGAATGCGAAGATATTTTTATCAGAAAACAGGCTGTCGGGCTTGAAGCTGCTTGTCAGCTATTGCTGGACCGACCTGAAAAAGTATTGGAGCTGCTGGGCCCTGACGCGGCGGTATTGTCGGAGGATGAGAGTCTCATTGCCCTGGCCTATCAAAACCTTGGAGATACCGGAAAAGCCAAACGGGTCATACAGGTCAGTATTTATCAGCACGTGAATGCGGCAGCCGCCCATCTTGTTTCTTATCTTTTTTTAAATTCCGGCAATCCGGAGTTGTTTGAAGAAACCTGGAACCGGTTTTTGCTGCTCTGTGAGAACTTTAACCTGGAGCAGTTAAATCCTGCGATTGTACTCCGGGCCTGTATAATTGCAGCCGGTGTCTACAGTATGGAGGGAAACAGCAGGAAAGCATATGAATTGCTGGAGCATTTTGCAGATATCAAATGCTCGGCAACAGATATGGCCCGGCTCGGGGGAGACGGATTTTTTGATGAGGTGGAAAACTGGCTGGCAGCGAAAAAAATGGACAGTACATCGATGAAAAGCCGGCGGGCAATCCAGAATGAGCTTCTGACCGGGCTTTTGGACGAACTGGCGTTTGAACCGCTCAGAAACGAGCCGGAATTTCAGGCTGTCCTGCGCCGTTTGAAGGATGGGCGGCAGCAGCGGGAAAAGGAGGAGACATGATGACGGCGGCGAAACAGAATTTCAGAAAACTGGGAGGACTTTTTATTGCAGTACTCCTGTATTACATCATCCATGAAGGGGCCCATCTTCTCCTTGCCCTGCTGTTCGGCACATTCCGGCAGATTAAGTTTATTGGAATGGGTATCCAGATTGATACGTATCGGGAACAGATGAATCAGGTACAGACTGCCGCTTTCTGTATCGCAGGGGCTGCGGCAACAACAGCGGCCGGCTGGATGCTGCTCCTTGCGACGGACAGAATTCTGGAGAGCCGGTCCCTTACATTCCGGGCGGCGGCTTTTTATACTACGCTAGTATTTCTTTTAAATGATCCCTTTTATCTGTCAATTCTTTATCCCTATGTAGGCGGCGGTGACATGAACGGGATCAGGCTGCTTATACCGGAACTGCCTGCGAGAGTATTTTTTGCCCTGTTACTAATCACTCATCTGATGATTATTGCCAGGTATTTATATCCGGTATATAAGAAAGCATTTGTTGATTCACTAAAATAAGAGATGCCCCGCAAAGGGGGAGGCAGCAAACTGCCATTTTCCTTGACGCAATGGCTCACGTATGTTATTATCTACAATAGACCGACCGTCGGTCTATTGTAGGAGGATAAGTATGAGAGTAATAAAGGACGCCGATGTGCGGAAAAATGAGATATTGGATGCGGCTACGATTCTATTTGCCGAAAAAGGAGCCGATCATACAAGCGTTGCTGATATTATGACGGCTGTAGGTATCGCGAAAGGAACGCTGTACCATCATTTTAAGTCAAAAGAGGAAATAATGGATGCGCTGATTGAGCGTCAGACCTCCGTTCTGCTTAAAAAAGCTAAAATGGCAGCCGGAGATCAAAGCATGCCGGTAAATGAGAGAATGCTCCGCACTGTCCTGGCCCTTCACATGGACACGGAACAGACGGAGGGGAGGGAAATGATACGGCATCTGCACGAGCCTCAAAATGCACTCATGCACGAGAAGACAAAGCGGGTTATCTTCAGACAGGTGCCTGCCATAATGGCCGGCATTGTCGAGGACGGAATCGCGCAAGGCATTTTTGATGCACCGTATCCTCTGGAATCCATGGAGATGGCACTGTGCTATCTGGATGTGATGCTGGATGACAATATATTAAAACTCGGTAAGACACAGCGTTCGGAAAAAATCAGGGCTTTCCTCTGTCTGCTGGAACGCCTTCTCGGGGCTGAATCAGGGGAGCTTACGGAGCTTGAAGCAGCATTTCAGGCAAATGAAAGCAAAAGCAGCATATGAGCCGTTTAAAGCGTATAAGCCATAAGAATGCGGTATGCTGCAGAATGATCCGGAAGAACCTCTCAGGAAATAAGGCGGTTTCACTTATTACGATGCTTTTTATCGCTGCCGCCTCCATGCTGCTTTCGCTTTCGGCTCTTCTCACGGCAAACCTGGCCGGAGCGGTGGAACAGCTTATGATGGATGCCCAGACGCCACATTTTATGCAGATGCATACCGGCGACCCGGGCATAACAAAGCTGGAAGCCTTTGCAAAAGATAATGCCAATGTGGCGGATTTTCAGGTTCTGAATTTTTTGAATCTCAATAACGCTCATATAAGCATCGGAGGAAATTCCCTTGCCGGCAGCGTACAGGATAATGGTGTCTGCGTCCAGAGCGGCCGGTTCGATTTCCTTCTCGGCCCGGATAACCAGCCGGTGAGACCGGGAAGGGGTGAAATCTATGTTCCTGTCTGTTATTACAAGAATGGGGTGGCAAAGGCGGGCGATAAAGCCGTCCTGTCCGGCCATATTTTTACCGTAGCCGGATTCGTGAGGGATTCCCAGATGAATTCTTCCCTTGCATCCTCTAAACGCTTTGTTGTGAGCGAAGCGGATTACTCCCTGTTAGAACCCCTTGGCACCGTCGAATACCTGATTGAATTCCGTCTGAAGGACTTATCAGGCCTCGGCACTTTTGAGGCGGCTTACAGTGCCGCCGGGCTTGCATCCAACGGGCCTGCGCTCACCTGGCCCCTGTTTCGGATGATAAGCGCCGTTTCAGACGGTATTATGATTGCTGTTATTGTATTGGTGGGCATTCTTGTCATCTTTATTGCACTGCTTTGTGTCCGTTTTACGCTTCTGGCCAAAATCGAGGACGATTACCGGGAGATTGGAGTTATGAAGGCAGTCGGAATGCGGGTAACCGACATCAGGAGGATTTACCTGGCGGTTTATGGGTTTCTTGCCGCCGCCGGAAGCGCTGCCGGATTCCTGCTTTCAATTTTGCTGCTGAAACCGCTGCGTGAGGGCATCCGGCTGAATCTTGGCGACGGAGGAGGCGGGGCGTCCTCTCTGCTGGCCGGATTGGTCGGTGCGGCGCTTGTATTTCTGTTAATTCTTCTGTATGTTAACTGGAACCTGCGGCGTTTCCATCAGATTTCTGCCGTACAGGCAATCAGGTTTGGCTGCAGAACCGGTGCGTCGGACGGCTTCAGAGTGGTTAGGCTGTCAAATAAAAGCAGATGTTCGGTGAACTTTCTGCTTGCGATAAATGATGTCCTTGCCAGAAAACGGCTTTATGCCACGATGCTGTTTGTTATTATGCTGTCAAGCTTTATCATGATTGTGCCCCAGAATCTGTACCATACTATTTCTGGAGAAGATTTTGTCACATATATTGGAGTTGGGGATTGTGACCTCAGGCTCGATATCCGGCAGACCGGCCAAATCGAAGATAAGACGGCGGAAGTAGGAGCGTTTATGAGAGAGGACCCGGAAATTGCAGACTATGCCCTCTTTGTCTCAAAGACTTACCAGATCAGGACGGAGGATGGAGCGGCCGAAAACCTGAAGGTAGAACTTGGAGAGCATACCGCATTCCCCCTCCGGTACGCGTCCGGCACAATGCCGGCTAAGGAGAGTGATATCGCCTTATCGGCGCTCAACGCGAAAGAGCTGGGGAAAAATATCGGCGATACAATTATCCTGCTGTCGCCTGACGGGGAACGCAGCCTTACAGTCTGCGGTATCTATTCGGACATCACAAACGGCGGAAAGACCGCAAAGGCCGCTTTCGCGGATCGTTCAAAGGAAGCAGAGTGGAGCATCGTCTGCGCCAATCTGGCCGATAAGAGCATGCTGTCCCGCATTAACCTGAAGTACTCAAAGAAATTTCCTTATGCGAAAATTTCGGGAATAGATGAATATATGGCGCAGACCTTCGGCCAGACACTCCGTTCCGTGCGCTCAGCCTCTCTGTCTGCCGGCCTGTCGGCGGCGGTAATCACCCTGCTGGTGACCCTGCTGTTTATGAAGCTTTTAGTGGCAAAAGACCGGTATTCCATTTCCGTACTGCGGGCCATAGGCTATACCCGATCCGATATCGGCCTCCAGTATGCGTGGCGTGCGGTATCTGTTCTGAGCATAGGGATTATCTTGGGAACCGTGTTGGCCGGAACTCTTGGGGAAAATCTGGCTGCCGCCGCGATATCCTCATTCGGAGCAGAAACCTTCCGGTTTACAGTCGATCCGCTATCCACTTATTTTCTTTCCCCGCTGATTCTGCTTCTCACCGCTCTGTTAGCGGTGGTACTGGGCACATCCCGTGCGGGCGACGTCAAATTATTTGAATCCATAAAGGAGTAGATATGAACCAATTGTTAGCCGGCATTGAAATTATCAAATCCCTGGGAAACGGAGCTGAAAAGCGAAGCGTGCTTAACAGGGTATCCATTGAGATCGGAGAGGGAGAGTTTGTATCGGTTATGGGCCCCTCTGGTTCCGGAAAATCCACGCTGCTTTATACTCTGAGCGGCATGGAACCTATAGACAGCGGAAAAGTAATCTTTGAGAATCAGAAGCTGTCGGAATTGTCCGATGACGAGCTTTCTGATTTGCGCAGAAACAGAATGGGCTTTGTCTTCCAGCAGCCAACCCTGTTAAAAAATCTGAGTATATTGGACAATATCCTTTTGCCGCAGATGCGGGACAACCGCAGAAATATAAAAAAACTTACGGAGAAAGCCGAAATGCTGATGAAACAGATGGGTATCGGTGAGCTTAAGGACAGGGAGATTACTCAGGCCTCCGGCGGCCAGCTCCAGCGGGCGGGCATCTGCCGCGCTCTGTTGGGCGGCCCGGGAATCATATTTGGAGATGAACCGACCGGAGCTTTAAATACAAAGGCGGCCCGTGAAATTATGGAGCTTTTTACCCGGATTAATAAGGACGGCACCGCAATTCTGCTGGTCACACATGATCCCGGTATTGCGGCCAGAACAGAACGGGTCCTGTTCCTGTGCGACGGCGCAATCGCAAGTGAATGCAGGCTGTCTAAGTTTTCCGGTAAAAACCTGGAGGAACGGACACGTACGGTCACACAGCTTATGCAGCGGATCGGTATTTAATCCGGCTATGAAAGCTGCCGGGAGGGAGCAGCAACGAAAGGATTCTTTAGATTCCACAAGAGGGCACTGAAAACAGCATTTTTCAGTGTCCTTTTTTATTTAACAGGAAAGTTCTCCTGTTAAATAAAAACCGCTCCGCGGAGAATATCGCGAGCGGGATTCTTTCTTGTAGACAGCGGTAACCTGTGCGCGGAGCGTGCAGGTTACCGTTTCCGGCGGTTATTTTTTGCGGTTATATATTTAGTCATCGGAAAGTTCCCGTATCAGTTCCCGGATCTTCGACTTAATCCGCTTGCGGTGTATCTCGGTATATCCCTGCTTTTCCGCCAGACGGAGCAGATATTCCCTGTAAAGCGCTACAATCTCAGGCTGGGAAATTTCGAAGATTGTAAAAGGCTTAGAAGCATGGACCAGAAGCGCCCTGTGGTTTTCTTTCACCAGAATGGCGCTTTCGTACTGGACGGGTTCTTCCAGGGGAACGAAGTGTTTTTGTCGAGATGAGAGGAGAAGTCGTGGCGTCCGGCGAATGGAGGCCCTTGCGGGAGCCACAGCTGCCGGAGACAGCGGGGAAAGGACTTTTCACAGGGCGACGTATCCTGATAGCGGAGGACAATGAAATCAACGCTGAAATTATTTGCAAAATCCTGCGTATGTGCGGTATAATAACTGAGGTGGAAAGCAATGGGCCCTGGCTGTCGAAGCGTTCTTTGCCGCGGCTCCGGGAACTTACGATGCCATCCTGATGGATATCCAGATGCCGGAGATGGACGGATATGAGGCTGCCCGGACCATCCGTGCGGACTGCAGGGCCGATGCCAAAGTCATTCCCATCATCGCCATGGCTGCCAACGCATTTGAGCTGGACCTCAAAACGGCTATGGAAGCGGGGATGGATGCCCATATCGCAAAGCCCATTGATGTAAATATCCTGTATACCACCCGGAGAGAAGGGCGGAGGCTGAATATGCCAGAGACACCGGAAAGATGACGCTGTCAGGCCCATATGGGCTTTCCCAGGGAGGTCTTGGGCTGGTGGCCAGAAAACCGATTTATTTAGACAATGAATGGCGGGAACATACTTTTTGGGGCTTCAGCGTGGCCGTTCTGAATGTACCGGAAATCTTTAACAGAGCAGAACTTAAAAATCTGTCAAACCGGGGTTATGCCTATCAGATATATAAGATAACGCCAGAAGATTAAATTCAAATCTTATCCGCCAATACAGAAGACGATATGTCGAGATCGATTGAAGGCAGCATATCGGTTCCCAATGGAACGTGGTTTTTTAAAATGATGCCGAAAACAGGGAGGTTCATGTAAAAATATTATGTTGGAAAGTATTGCGGCGGTGCTAATCGATGTGCTGTTTATCCTGCTGGTGTACGGGGGATGGACCATCCTGCGGATATTGCCAGGCCCTATCTGGTATCGGGCATTACATTGTATCCGGGCGTCATCTGCGGTTTTTCGAGGTATCCGGATGAACAGTCGGAGATTGAACATTTACTTCGGTAGGCAGACAGAAAGATGTATGAGATGAAATACCGGCAGTCTTAAAATGAAGAGCATACGTCTTATAGAGCCACTATTTTGTGATGGGCCTGAAGGCGTGCGGAATGGAGATTAGAATGGAAAAGTTGATGTATGTGATGCTGATTGAGAAAAGCAAGACCTATAATAAATTAACAAAGAAGACAGTTACAGAACATGTTGAAAATATAAGAAAGCTGGACGATGAAGGAAAACTGGAAATCTGTGGTGTGTTTAAAGGCTATCCAGGAATGGCAGGTATGTATATTCTGAAAACAGATAGCCGTGAAGAAGCAGAAGAACTTTGTAAAATGGAGCCTTTGGTTATTGGTGGATATGCAACATATAAATTAGTTACTTTGCAAGTTGCAAATCGGGAAAATAACTACCTGCTGTAAAATGAGAGGTTGAAATGATAAAGATTAGAAATGAAAAAGAAAGCGATTACAAGGCTGTAGAAGAAATTACGAGGAAGGCCTTTTATAATCTCTATGTTCCGGGGTGTGTAGAGCATTATCTGGTTCACACCATGCGCGGACATGAGGATTTCATACCAGAACTGGATTTTGTAATCGAACTGGACGATCAGGTGATTGGTAATATAATGTATACAAAAGCCCGGCTGGTTGATGTAGCCGGGACAGAAAAAGAAATCTTAACCTTTGGTCCGGTCAGCATTACGCCTGAATATCAGAGAATGGGTTATGGAAAGATGCTTATCGAGCATTCCTTTGAACAGGCCGTGCTGCTTGGATATGATGTAATTGTTATCCTGGGAAGTCCGATGAACTATGTGGGCCATGGCTTTAAAAGCTGTAAGAAATTGAATGTCAGCATGGAAGATGGGAGATATCCGGCTGCCATGATGGTGAAGGAATTGGCACCCAATCGGTTAGACGGCAGAAAATGGTTCTATTATGACAGCCCTGTTATGGCAATTTCCGAGGAAGAAGCCCGGAAGTATGACGATACATTAGAGAAAATGGAAAAGAAACATCAACCGAGTCAGGAAGAGTTTTATATTTTGAGCCATGCTTTTATTGATGACGGTGACCTGTAAGCGGAGCGTGCAGGTTATCGTTGAGTAAGACATGCTGCGCCAAATGCAGCAAGACTGTTGAAAAAATATGGCGCTGAAATCGTTGGCGGCTTACATCTTAAAATGCCTGATTGCATTGGCGATGAAAAACTGCTGAAAAAAACGAAAGAAGAGAATCGCATCCTTGTGAAGCAGGCTGAAGAAAAGATAAAAAAAGCGGCACAGGCATTCAAAAGCGGCCAGGCCCCGCGGGAGGGGCTTTCATTTCTATCCCACATGGCGGGATTATTTGGGCAGAGACTGTGGTTTTCTCACAAAACAAAGCATTATTCCGATAAACTGAAAATCAGTTCTGAAAAATGCGTAGGCTGCGGCGTATGTATAAAGCTGTGTCCAATGGGTAATTTGTCAGTTGAAAATCAAATGGCAGTACACCATAACCGCTGCACCATGTGTTATCGCTGCATCTGTCATTGTCCCCATCAGGCAATTACACTGTTGGGCGATACCCTGCATGAGCAGTGCAGAATTGAGAATTACCTGTAACGGGCAAATCAGGCGAATCGGGCGATTATAGTTTGCGGCAGTTTATGGAGAAGTACCGGTTAGTCCGGAATAGAGTTTACAGAGGCAGGAGGATTTACATATGGAGCGTTTTTATAAGGCACTCACAAGCGGTACAAAAAATGAAGTGTTACCCGAGGAATTTGATTTTTTCGGGAAGCTGATCGGCAGCTGGAACATTGACTATGTTGACAACAGCACTTCCCAGGTACTCAAAGGCGAATGGCATTTTTCATGGGTCCTTGAGGGAATGGCGGTACAGGATGTGATCATTTTGCCCGGCTTTGAATACGGAACGACCCTTCGAGTCTACAACCCGGACACACACGCCTGGGATGTGGCTTATTGCTATACAGGAAGAATCATGCGGTTTGAAGCGAGAAAACAGGACGTAATTATCGTTCTTACAAACATAGAGGACGAACGGAGAAAATGGGTCTTTGCCAAAATTGAGGACGATCGGTTTCACTGGCAGGATGTTACGGTAACAGAGGACGGTGAATGGCATGTCAAATTTGATTTATATGCCAGACGCATATAATTAAGAAAGGTGATTGCCATGAAAGAACTACAGAGGCATGGCAAGCGATGGCTGAAGAGCTGCATCTTTATATTTCGGCATGGTCTCATGAAGCGGTGGAAAAGGAAGAAGGTCGCTCTACGCTTGCTGAAATATGGGATAGTATGCGGGAAATTGAGTTAATGTCAAATATAGTATGGGTTCGTGTTGCTTTGCATGATGATACTCAAATTGAAGAGGGCGGAGAGAAGGAGGTATTAACTCTTGCGGGAGACTCAATCGTAATAGGTACGAACATGCAGCCGTCTGAATTAGAAAAAATGGTTAATTTTAAATGGCTATGTTCTGACGGTGTAATTGAAATAAGTCCGACAGAATTGGACATTTATTCATGCATGCCATTCATTCCGGAGAATTTTAATTGTTTAGAGATTGTATGGGACTAAGCAAATTACACAAGACCATGCGTGAACTCAAAACAATCTTTTGGCAGCTGATGAATTTCCGCGCAGCAGTATTTGATTTGGACGGCACACTTCTTGACTTTATGGACGTGTGGGAAAGCATTGATATCGCTTTTCTGAAAAAGTGCGGGTTACCCGTGCCCAGCGGCTATGTCACGGAAATTTGCGCCCGCAGCTTTATAGAGGCAGCGGAATATACAATCGCTTTATTCCATCTGTCTGAAAGAGTGGATGCGATCATTCGTGAATAGAACGAAATGGCCGCCTATGAATACGCGCACAATGTAGCGCTGTCCCCGTTTACTGGGGATTATCTCCGGCAGTTGAAACATGCAGGCATAAAATTGGCTGTCGCAACCGGGCTTCCCCAAAAGCTATATGAGCCTTGTCTGAAAAAGAATGGGATTTATGACCTGTTTGATGTTCTCTGTTCAACAGATGATATGGCACGCGGGAAGGAATATCCTGACATATTTGTACATTGCGCAGAACGGTTGGGCGTGCCGCCGGAGCAGTGCCTTGTCTTTGATGATGTTCTGCCCGCGGTCAGAAGTGCAAAGCAGGCCGGGATGATTGTCTACGGGGTCTTTGAGAAATATTCAGAACACAATATGGAGGAAATTAAAAAAATTGCAGACGGCTATCTGATTGATTTTCACTCCGCCCCGATTCCTGTTCCGGTTGTGTGTGAAGTTGTTTAGAGCATGAATTGGAAATTTAACAATTAACATAAGCTAACGAAAAGGAGAAAGACATGGCGGCAGTTACAGCTTTAGGATTAGGGAAGACAATGGAAAAGAAACTTCATTCAGTTGGTGTTCATTCAGCCGAAGAATTAATTGAAATTGGTAGCAGGCAAGCTGTTTTTCGACTCAAGGAGCAATATCCAAACACTTGTGTTGTCATTCTTTATCATTTAGAAAGTGCTATCCGTGGCATTGAAATTAAACAACTGGACGACAACTGTAAATCAGAATTAAAATCTTATTTCAAACAATTATAACTTCCAGGTTGTTGGAGAGTTAAACGGAGAAACAAATAATTAATGCAAATTGATTTTGTGTTCCGACAACTGCCGAATAGTATTGCTTAATACCGGGAAATGCCTTATAATTATGCGTTGTGGCATATTGTATTATCCCGTGATTCTCAGTTGGGATAAGATAAAGACGCAAATAGAAGCTCCTTTCGATACAAATTGGCCTATACAATCGATTTAAAATACTGTGCATCAGCACAATAAATAAGGAAAAATAATGAGAAAACTAGCTTTAAACGATGAAATTTTACTAAGTATCCAGCAGCCCGCCCGCTATATCGGAGGCGAGGTAAACATGGTAAATAAGGACCCTAAAAAAGTGGATATCCGCTTTGCCATGTGTTTCCCCGATGTTTATGAGATAGGGATGTCCCATCTCGGCATCCAGATCCTCTATGATATGTTTAACAGACGGGATGATGTATATTGTGAGCGTGTTTACTCTCCGTGGACCGATTTAGACAAGTTGATGAGGGAGAAAAACATTCCGCTTTTCGCTGTGGAAAGCCAGGATCCGGTAAAGGATTTCGATTTTTTAGGCATCACGCTCCAGTATGAAATGTGCTATACCAATATTCTGCAGATTCTTGACCTGTCCCATATTCCGCTTCATGCAGAAGACAGAACCGGGGAAGATCCCATTGTAATCGGCGGCGGCCCATGCAGCTACAATCCGGAACCGATCGCGCCGTTTTTTGATTTGTTCTATCTCGGTGAGGGCGAAGTCGTGTATTTCGACCTGCTGGACCGTTACAAAGAGAATAAGAGAAATGGCGGAAGCAGGAAGGACTTCCTGGAAATGGCGGCTGAGATTCCCGGCATCTATGTTCCTTCCTTCTATGATGTCTGGTATAAAGAAGATGGAACCATAGACCAGATGGTTCCCGTCAATCCTCATGCGCCTGATAAGGTGTCAAAACAGCTTGTGATGGATATGGACGCAACCTATTATCCGGAAAAACCGGTTGTGCCGTTTATTAAGGTAACACAGGACCGTGTTGTGCTGGAAATTATGCGTGGCTGCATCCGCGGCTGCCGTTTCTGCCAGGCCGGTATGGTATACCGCCCTGTGAGGGAGAGGAGCCTTGAAGAGCTTAAAGCTCTTGCTTATAAGATGTTAAAGAGCACCGGGCATGAGGAAATTTCACTCAGCTCCTTAAGCTCGAGCGATCATACACAGCTGGAGGGACTTGTATCCTTCCTGATAGAGGAGTTTGACGGAAAAGGAATCAACGTATCCCTTCCCTCTCTTCGAATCGATGCATTTTCTTTAGATGTAATGAGCAAGGTACAGGATGTTAAAAAAAGCAGCCTGACTTTTGCGCCGGAGGCAGGTTCCCAGCGCCTTCGGAACGTTATCAACAAGGGACTGACCGAGGAGGACATCCTGAACGGTTCGGCCGAGGCGTTCAGAGGCGGCTGGAACCGGGTAAAACTCTATTTCATGCTGGGGCTTCCCACCGAGACGCCGGAGGATATGCGGGGGATTGCCGAGCTGTCCGAGAAGGTGGCCGAAGAGTACTATAATATTCCAAAGGAAGAGCGTTCCGGAAAAGTACAGGTTACCGCCAGCACCTCATTCTTTGTACCGAAGCCGTTTACGCCGTTCCAGTGGGCCAGAATGTGTACCAAAGAAGAATTTCTGGAGCGGGCCCACATTGTCAATTCCAGGATGAAAGAGATGCTGAACCGCAAGAGTCTGCGTTACAACTGGCATGAAGCGGATCTGACGGTGCTGGAGGGCGTTTTGGCCCGCGGTGACAGGAAGGTGGCGGCAGTGATCGAGGAGGCTTATAAAAACGGAGCGCTCTACGACTCATGGTCTGAACACTTTCATAATGAAACTTGGATGCAGGCCTTCGAAACCTGCGGTGTGGATATCGATTTTTATACGGTGAGAGAACGCAGCCTGGACGAGATATTCCCCTGGGATTTTATCGATACCGGCGTGACGAAGGAATTCTTAAAACGCGAATGGAACAATGCGGTAAATGAATCGGTGACGCCGAACTGCCGTGCAAAATGTTCCGGCTGCGGTGTGGCAAAATATAAAGGAGGGGTCTGCTATGAAAATAAGAATGAAGTTTAGTAAGCAGGGCCCGCTCAAATTTATCGGGCATCTTGATATCATGCGTTACTTCCAGAAGGTGATGCGCAGAGCGGACGTGGATATCCGTTACAGTGAGGGGTTCAGCCCCCATCAGATTATGTCCTTTGCATCACCGCTGGGAGTCGGTATTTTAAGCAACGGCGAGTATGTGGACATTGAAGTGAATTCCACAAAGGATTCCAAAACGATGATTGAACAGATCAACAGGGAAAATGCGGAGGGATTCTGTGTACTCAGCTACAGAAAGCTGGACGATTCCGTGAAAAATGCGATGTCACAGGTGGCGGCTGCCGACTATACGATGTGGTTCAGAGAAGGATATGAGCCGGAGGATGTCCCCCGGTTTATGAAAAATCTGCTGGCATTTTGCCACAGCGATAAAATTGAGATTGTAAAAAAGACAAAAAAGGGACAAAAGGCGATGGATTTGCGTCCCTGCATCTATGAGGTCCGGCTTACGGATGATAATACCGGGATTTTTATGAAAGTTTCCTCGGGAAGCACGGCCAATGTAAAGCCGGAACAGGTTGTCGGCGCCTACTATGAGTCCATCGGAATGGAATATCCTGCTTTCGCGTTCCAGATCCAGCGTGAAGAGGTTTATGCCGACGAGGGCAACGATGCGTCCGATGAAAGTGACGGCGGCGCCCCGGGCGGCAGCCACAAATTTGTCCCACTGGAAGAATATGGAGCAGACATTGAATAAACTGATTGTTACAAGGTGGCGCGGAAGAATCCTGTCGGCGCTAATGTCAGACAGCAGATGCCGTTCCCTGAGCCTGGAACCGGAGGAGAGCGGCAGCCTTCTGGGAAACATATATATTGGAAAAGTAAAAAATATAGTAAAAAATATAAATGCAGCTTTTATCGATCTCGGAGGAGGAAAAACAGGATACTACAGTCTCTCTGAGAACAGGGAGCATCGATTCACCAGCCCTCTGGCTGCCGCAGGGGCACAGGAGGGCCGGGTCCTGAAACAGGGCGATGAGATAATTGTCCAGGTAATCAGGGATGCTGTAAAGACAAAGGATCCCGTACTCAGCAGCAATCTGAACTTTACCGGGAAATACTCGGTAGTAACGCTTGGAAAGACGCAAATCGGATTTTCTGCTAAGATAACGGACCCTGTCTGGAAGGAAGAAGTAAAAGAGTATCTCCTGGCCCTGAAAGAAGAGACAGGCCGCAACGGCTTTGGGGTTATTGTGAGAACCAACGCGAAGGAGACCACAAAAGAGGTAATCGGCGAGGAGGTGCTGGCCCTGAAACAGAGGATGGATGAGCTTTTGGCCAAGGCGGAAAACAGAACCTGTTTTACGCTTCTTGAGGGAGCGGAGCCTTCGTTTATCCTGAGCCTTCGGGACACCTATGCCGCCAGTCTCCAGTCCGTGATAACAGACGATAAGATCTGCTATGAAGAAATGAGACGGTACCTGGATAAGAACCAGAAGGCCGACCTGGAAAAACTGCAATTTTACCAGGATCCCCTTCTTCCCCTTATTAAGCTTTACAAGCTGGAAGCAGCACTGGAGGAAGCGCTGGAACGGAGGGTCTGGCTGAAATCGGGAGGTTATCTTGTCATAGAGCCGACGGAGGCCCTGACTGTCGTCGACGTTAACACAGGAAAATATTCCGGCAAAAAGAATGCCGAGGATACGATACTGAAAATCAACTTGGAGGCAGCCGCCGAGACGGCCCGCCAGCTCTGTCTGCGAAACCTGTCCGGCATTATCATCGTTGATTTCATAGATATGGCCAGGGAGGAACATAAACAACAGCTTCTGACCGCACTGGAGGGGGAATTAAAAAAGGATCCGGTTAAAACGGTTCTGGTGGATATGACAAAGCTGGGACTCGTCGAGATTACCAGGAAAAAGGTCAGAAAACCGCTGCATGAGGTTTATGGGCGCGGAGTAAAGCCAAACGGTGTACCGAATTAGAAGGAATCATTAAAGCGCTGATTAAAGCGTGAATTGAAAAGTGCTGAAATTTACAGCCCATCTTTACTGCTTTTATGTTACCAAAGCAGGGAGAGGGCTGTTTTTTTGAGGCCGACGACTGGAGGTAAACAATGGAAACGACAGAATTAACGGAACTTGAAAAAAAGGAACCGATGAAGGAAAATAAAATGGGAACCAGGACGATGCTTCCTCTGCTTCTGTCCATGGCGTTCCCGCCGATGCTGTCCATGCTGATTCAGTCACTCTACAATATTGTGGACAGCATGTTTGTAGCCAGGTACAGTGAAAATGCGCTGACGGCGGTTTCACTCGCTTTTCCCCTGCAAACGCTGATAGTTGCATGTTCCGTCGGCATCGGAGTCGGCGTGAATTCCTATATTGCCAGGAAATTGGGGGAGCAGCGGCAGGAGGAAGCGGACAGTGCGGTAATCCACGGACTTCTGCTTGCTCTCACAGCCTCCTTACTCTTTGTAACGGCCGGAGCATTCTGTATCGAACCGTTTTTCAGGATGTTTACGGATGACGGAGCGATTCTGGCAGACGGGCTGATTTATGCACGCATCTGTGTCGGCTTCTGCTTTGGACCGTTCATTCATATTTGTATCGAAAAAATTTTTCAGGCAACCGGCAAGATGATATTCCCGATGGCGCTGCAGGCTATTGGAGCCATACTGAATATAATCCTGGATCCTATCTTGATTTTCGGTTATTTTGGCTTACCGGTCATGGGCGTGACGGGAGCAGCCGTGGCGACTGTAATCGGCCAGATGACGTCCATGGGTCTTTCATTTTTCGTGTTGGTGGCTTTTCAGCATGATGTAAAGCTTCGTTTAAAAGGTTTTCACTTTCAGGGAGCGATTATCCGGCAGATTCTTACGGTTGCCGTTCCCAATGCCTGTATGAATGCTCTAGGCAGTCTGCTCGTGATGGGACTGAATGCCATCCTGATCCGGTTTTCCAATACGGCAGTCTCCCTGTTCGGCATTTACTATAAGCTTCAGACATTTGTCTTCATGCCGGCCAGCGGCCTTTCTCAGGGGGCCATGCCGATCATGGGGTATAACTATGGGGCGCGTTCCAGGAAACGTCTCTTAGAGTGCCTCAAATACAGTATCGGAATCTGTTTCCTGATTATGGTGATTGGCTTTTTGCTGTTTGAGGGGGCCGCGGGATATCTTTTGTCCCTGTTTCACGCAAGCAGCGAGATGCTGGAAATCGGCATTCCGGCGCTGCGTATTATTGCGGTCAGCTTCCTGCCGGCATCGATCGGGTTTATTCTGCCGACGATGTTTCAGGCCATGGGAAATGGGATTGATTCCCTGATTGTGTTCCTGCTCCGCCAGTTTGTGATCACCCTTCACCTTGCCTGGTTCCTCCACGGGCCGTTCGGTCTGACCGGAATCTGGATATCTTTTATAGTGGCTGAAACAGCAGGAGCGGCGGCCGCCTTTCTCTTATATTGCAGAATTCAAAAGAAGGATGAACTGCTGCGAAAACAGCCGCTGTAACAGTTCAGACAGGTCTCTGTTACTGAAATATATGGAGATTTAACTGAGGTAGGGAGTGTGCTCCGCAGACTTTATCTTCGCCCGCAGCCCCAAACCACGGCAATCCTCCCCCCGGGACGAAAGACTCATACACACACACCACCACCCCGAACGCTGGCCGTCCCGGCGGCGTCCTCACCTGCATAACATATTGCTGAAAAAAATGTTGACAACTTCTTAAAAGAATGCTATTATTTTCTAGTGTGCCGCACAGCGAGGCTATAAGTGCGTAAAGCCGCCGAAGCTGGCGAGTAATGATAATAGGAGGTGCCATATGTACGCGATTATTGCAACAGGTGGTAAGCAGTACAAAGTTGCCGAGGGCGATGTAATCAAAGTTGAAAAGCTTGGTGCGGCTGCTGGAGAAGCAGTTACTTTTGACCAGGTTCTTGCTGTTAACAACGGAGAGATGCAGATCGGATGCCCAACCGTTAACGGAGCTACAGTTTCCGCAACCGTAGTGAAAGAAGGAAAAGGCAAGAAAGTTATCGTTTACAAGTATAAGAGAAAATCTGGATACCATAAGAAAAATGGTCACAGACAGCTCTTTACCGAAGTTAAGATTGACAAAATCAATGCTTAATTAAATTATGATAAGAGTAAACGTATTTTCAGATTCTGAGGGAAATACCAGGAAAATAGAATTAAAAGGCCACGCAGGCTATGATGATTACGGAAAGGACATTGTATGTGCATCCGCATCGGCGCTTGTACTCAACATGGCGAATTCGGTCGAACAGTTTACGGACGACGGATTTGACGGCAATGTGGAAGAAGAGACAGGGCATTTTACATTCCGGTTTACCGGGGACATCAGTAAAGAATCAAAACTTCTTATGGACTCTCTTATTCTTGGTCTTAAGAATATCGAAGAGGCATATGGAGAGGAATATATCAAAATTCGATTTAAGGAGGTGTAAGTCATGTTTAAAATGAACCTTCAGTTATTCGCTCATAAAAAAGGTGTTGGTTCTACAAAGAACGGCCGTGATTCCGAGTCTAAGAGATTAGGAGCGAAAAGAGCCGATGGACAGTTCGTATTAGCTGGCAACATTCTGTACAGACAGCGTGGAACAAAGATTCATCCAGGCATCAACGTAGGCCGTGGTGGAGACGATACATTATTCGCTAAGGTTGACGGCGTTGTTAGATTTGAAAGAAAAGGCAGAGACAAAAAGCAGGTTTCTGTTTACCCAAGAGCAATTAACGAATAATTCAGACAGCTCCATACCATAATGTATGGGGCTGTTTTTGCATTGAAGGCGGTGACCTGTGCGCGTAGCGCGCAGAGTTACAGCAGTAATTGCATAGCAGGGTTAAATTGCATACCGGGCTTTTTGGGCTCAGGTGAAAGGAGAAATATATGTTTGCCGATAGTGCAAAAGTATTTATAAAATCCGGAAAAGGCGGAGACGGCCATGTGAGCTTCCGCAGGGAACTGTATGTAGCCGCCGGCGGCCCGGACGGAGGGGACGGCGGAAGAGGCGGAGATATTATTTTTGAGGTGGATGACGGTCTCAATACACTGACTGATTTTCGTCATGTCCGTAAATATGTTGCAGAAGACGGAGAACAGGGAGGAAAGAAACGCTGCCACGGCGCTAACGGCAAAGACCTGGTGATCAAAGTTCCGGAAGGGACGGTAATTAAGGATTTTGAATCAGGGAAGGTAATTGCCGACATGTCCGGCGATAACCGCCGCGAAGTTATTTTAAAAGGCGGAAAAGGCGGTCTTGGCAATATGCATTTTGCCACTGCCACAATGCAGGTGCCGAAATATGCACAGCCCGGACAACCTGCCCAGGAGCTGTGGATTCAGATGGAGTTAAAGGTGATAGCCGACGTGGGGCTGGTAGGATTTCCAAATGTGGGTAAATCCACATTGCTTTCACGTGTATCCAATGCAAGGCCGAAAATTGCAAATTACCATTTTACCACCCTCAATCCCCATCTCGGCGTGGTGGATTTAAACGACGGACAGGGCTTTGTCATGGCGGATATCCCCGGACTGATTGAGGGGGCTTCCCAGGGAATCGGTCTTGGATATTCCTTTTTAAAGCATATTGAGAGGACAAAGGTTCTCGTTCATGTGGTGGATGCCGCATCTACGGAAGGACGTGATCCGGTGGCGGATATCCGCGCGATCAATGCGGAACTGGAATCATACAATCCGGAGCTTTTGACGCGTCCGCAGGTGATTGCCGCCAATAAGACCGATGCCATCTATGCCGGTGAGGAGATCGACCCGATTGAACGGCTCAGGGAGGAATTTGAACCTGAGGGAATAAAGGTATTCCCGATATCCGCCGTCACAGGCAAGGGAGTGAAGGAGCTTTTATACCATGTCAATGAGCTGTTAAAAACCGTGGACAGAAAACCTGTTGTATTCGAAAAAGAATTTGAATACCAGTTCCAGGTGGAAAATCTTCCCTATACGGTGGAGCATCCGGAAGACGGCGTATTTGTGGTGGAAGGTCCGAAGATCGACAAGATGCTCGGCTACACCAACCTGGATTCGGAGAAGGGCTTCCAGTTCTTCCAGAAATTCTTAAAGGACAGTGGTATTTTACAGGAGCTTGAGCAGGCAGGAATTGAGGAAGGCGATACCGTCCGTATGTATGGCCTGGAATTTGATTATTATAAATAACGGTAAAGAGTACCGGCCGATGTAATGAAGGAAGTTTAAGAGGAAAGCGGGAGTAAGAAATTCATGACAAGTAAACAGAGAGCCTATTTAAAAGGCCTGGCAATGACAATCGATCCGATCTTTCAGATTGGCAAAGCCAGTGTAACGCCGGAGCTGACCACGGCCGTGGCAGAGGCGTTGGAAGCGAGAGAATTAATCAAGCTGAGTATTTTGAAAAACTGTATGGACGACGGCAATGAGATAGCTTCAGTTCTGGCTGAGAGGACACAGTCACAGGTTGTCCAGGTAATCGGAAAAAAGATTGTACTTTACAAGCAGGCAAAGGATGAGAAAAAAAGGAAGATCGTTCTGCCTAAGTAAAGAAAGGAGTCCGGACAGGCCATGAAACAAATCGGAATTATGGGAGGAACCTTTGATCCAATCCACGTGGGACATCTGATGCTCGGGCGTCAGGCCTTCGAAGAGTATGGACTGGACTCGGTCTGGTATATGCCTTCAAAGACTCCGCCCCATAAGAAAGATCACAGAATCACTTCTTCCAAAGACCGCTGTGCCATGGTGTCGGCGGCAATCGAAGAGATTCCATATTTCTGCCTTTCAGATTTTGAAATAAAAAGAACGGCGGGATATACCTATACCGCGGATACGCTGCGCCTTCTCAGGGAAGAATATCAGGATACTGAATTTTACTTTATTGTAGGCGCCGACTCTATCCACGATATTGAAAAATGGTACCATCCAGAGTATGTACTTCAGGCCGTTACATTCCTGGCTGCAGACCGGGAAAGCGAAGAACAAAAGCGTTCACTGGATACCCAGATACGGTATCTGGAACAGAAATACGGGGCGAAAATCCGGAGGCTCCACTGTATGGAGATGGATGTGGCATCAGCCGTAATCCGCGAACGAATTGCATCCGGCGAGCCGGTGAAAGGGATGATTCCCGACGCGGTGTACCGGTATATAAAACAACATGGACTTTACTGCTGACAGCTTCTGACAGGGAGGCAATGATGAACACAGAATCAACAAACGGGACACCGAATCCGAAACCGAAGAAGTCCGGTAAAAAAAGTATAAAAAATATTTTAAAGCAGGCGGCTTATGAGGCGGAAAACCAGGAATTTATAAGAATCCGAGGGCACCTGAAAGAGAAACTGAATCCGATGCGTTACGAGCATACGCTGGGCGTTTCTTTTACCTGCATTTCACTGGCTATGCGCTATGGATATGATTTGAACAAAGCAGAGCTGGCCGGACTGCTTCATGACTGTGCCAAGCGTTATGACGAGTCGGAGATTATTAAAAAATGCCGGAATAAAGGGATTGAGCTGACAGAAAATGAGCTGAATGCACCGGCTACCATCCATGCAAAACTGGGAGCCTGGATGGCCGAAAATAAATACGGGATTACCGATCCGGAGATTTTACAGGCTATTGCATGCCATACTACCGGGAAACCGGCCATGGGACTTCTGGACAAGATTTTGTATGTTGCAGATTATATAGAACCGAGAAGAAACAGGGCGCCTCTGCTCACTGAGATGAGAAGACTGGCATTCACCGATCTGGACGAGGCACTTTACCAGATTATGAAAGGGATTCTTGAATATTTAAATGAATCCGGCGCTTATATAGATGAAATGACCAGAATCGCTTATGAATATTATGATGCGGCTAGAGCATGCCGATTGGAAGAGGCTGCTTCTGCCGAGACTCTGGGAGAACTTAAGGAGGAAATACAGCAGTATGACACAGGCAGGCAAAATGGCAAAAATCGCCGTAAAAGCACTGGAAGACAAAAAAGGAGAAGATATCAGAATCATTGATATCCGTGATGTATCGATCTTGGCAGACTATTTTATCATAGCAAACGGAAATAACGCCAGCCAGGTTCAGGCCATGGTTGACAGCGTGGAGGAAGAGCTTCTGAAGGAAGGGCATGAATGCCGTCAAATCGAAGGATATAATACGGCCAACTGGATATTGATGGATTATAATGATATCATTGTCCATGTATTTTCACGTGAAGACAGGCTGTTCTATGATCTGGAACGTATCTGGAGAGACGGCAAACAGATCGCAAGTATCGATGAATTATAATTTATGGCTTGAATAATTTATTGCTAGAAACAGAATAAAAAGATTTAAATCAGCAATCAGTTGACATAATATAATTATGTCAACTGATTGCTGCGGATTGATGGCGGTAGCCTGTGCGCGGAGCGTACAGGTTATCGTTTCATGTAACAATATATGCTGTCTGAAGGTTGCTGTTTAATAGCAACCGTTCACAGAGCATGTCTCTCATCGGTTTACAAGTATGCAGAATAGAGGTTATATTATGCCGGGATTAGGGACCGTTATAAACTGCGCCGGGGTAATCGGCGGCGGGCTTCTTGGACTGACTATAAAAAGAGGGCTGCCTGAGCGTTTCCAGAATATACTGATCCAGGCCGTCGGGCTTTGCGTTATATTTCTGGGCATCAGCGGCACATTACAGGAAATCTTTTCAGTAGGGGAGAAAGGCATCGCATCAGGGGGAACGATGATGATGATTTTCTCACTGTCATTGGGGGCGCTTTTGGGAGAGCTTCTGAATATTGAAAAACATACGGAAGAATTTGGGGAATGGATAAAAATCAAGTCGGGCAGCGGCGGTGACACCAAATTTGTGGATGGTTTTGTCAGCACGTCCCTGACCATCTGTATCGGCGCCATGGCGGTGGTGGGAGCTATCCGGGACGGTATCACCGGTGATATCTCCATGCTCTGTGCAAAGGCAGTTCTCGACGCCATTATTGTCTTTGTCATGGTTTCGTCTATCGGCAAAGGATGCATCTTTTCGGTAATCCCTCTGGGGCTGTTCCAGGGCGGCATCACCCTGCTGTCCCGGGTCATAGAACCTCTTCTGACAGGCCAGGCTGTCTCTAATATGTCTTTAGTCGGTTCAATGCTGATATTCTGTGTGGGAGTCAATCTGATGTTCCATCAGAAGATTAAGGTGGCCAACATGCTTCCGGCATTGATTTTTGCCGTTATAAGCGCATTTCTGCCGTTCTTCTGAAACCTTTGTGCCAAGTCACGGAAAATAAATAATACATATATTTAATAATTTAAATTAAATCGTAATAAACAAACTAATGAGAAGTTGTAAAGCGGAGTCTTAAGAGAAAGCAGACAGAATAATTTCTGCCGCCTCTTAATACTCCGCTTTCTGTTATACGCTGCCGCTGCGCAATGAGGTGAGGCTGTTACATTAACCGGAACAATCCTATTACCTTGCCCAGGATCTGGACCTCATCAAGGATAATCGGATCCATGGATGCGTTCTGCGGCTGCAGACGGAAACGGCCCTTTTCCTTATAGAATGTCTTGACTGTGGCAGAGTCATCCACCAGCGCTACGACAATCTCGCCATTTCTTGCAGTATCCGCTTTTGCTACAATGACACGATCTCCATTATAAATTCCGGCATCTATCATGCTGTCGCCCTTTACTTTGAGCATAAAAATCTCTTTATTAGGAAGCATCTCCACAGGGATCGGAAAATAATTTTCAATGTTCTCCTGGGCAAGAATCGGCGCACCGGCAGCCACGGTACCCAGCAGCGGCACATTGACGACTTCGCGGCGCGCTAGGTTAAAGGTGTCGTCAATAATCTCAATCGTACGCGGCTTGGTGGGATCCCGCCGGATATAGCCGTTCTTCTCAAGCTGCTCCAGGTGAGAATGGACGGAAGAAGTGGACTTAAGCCTGACTGCTTCGCAGATTTCACGAACGGCCGGCGGATATCCCTTCTTTAAAATAGTTTTTTTGATATATTCTAAAATTTCTCTCTGTTTATCAGTGATTTTACCCTGTGCCATATATGTACCTCCTCTATTGATATAATAGTAACATATGTTCGAAAAAAATGCAAACCTTTGTTCGCTTTTTTTGCGTAAAACCATTGACAAACACATGTTCGTTTACTATAATAAAATTACGGAAAAGAACAAATGTTTGGAACATAGATTCGTTTTACCAAGGAGGACACGGGGATGAAAAAGGGGATTTTAGTTTTACTTGTTCTGATTGCAATATTAAGCTCAGGTTTTTTCGGCCACAATCTGATGCAGGCCATGGCCGAGGAGGAAGCGGCGGTCAGCTATAGCAAATATTATACCAGCATACGTCTGGAAGAAGGCGACACGCTCTGGAAGCTGGCCGAAAGATATAACAATCATTCGGAGAAGAGCATGGAAGCCTATGTGCGCGAATTGAAGAGCATGAACTGCCTGATAGACGACACAATTCATGCAGGGAATTATCTGACGGTCACTTATTATAAGGCAGAACCGGAAGATTATTAGTTACTGTTCACACGGTTGTGTTCTGCGAGGTGTTTTCGTGCGTATTTTGCACGAAAATTCCGAGTTACACGGCGCGACGCGATGAACAGTGAACTTTTTCACCACAATCAACGGCGTTTTTTTGCCGTTTCTGTGCATCGCAAAGCGTGTTATTGTTTACATCATGCCGCTTTTTGGCATGATGTGAACAGTGACATTATTAAACGGACGTAAGCCGGGTAGCTTCAGAATTGATAGAAATCAATCAGATTTTATGATATACTTCCCTATAAAAGATAAAATGGAAAGGGAGAGTGAATTATGATACTATCGGGCCAGGAGATCAAAAAGCATATGGGAAAGGAAATTATTATTGAGCCTTTTGACGAGAAGAGAATTAATCCCAACAGTTACAATCTGTCACTCGCTGGAGAACTTTTGGTTTATGATAATCACGTTCTAGACATGAAAGAGCCGAATCCCGTCTCGCGTATCATTATTCCTGAGGATGGCCTTTTACTGGAGCCGAACAGATTATATCTGGGACGGACAAATGAATATACCAGCACCAGCCGTTATGTTCCCATGCTGGAGGGACGTTCCTCCACCGGGCGTCTGGGCCTGTTCATCCATGTTACGGCCGGATTCGGGGACATAGGATTTTCCGGTTACTGGACTCTGGAAATTTTCTGTGTACAGCCGGTCAGAATCTATCCCAATGTTGAGATTTGCCAGATTTATTACCACGATATCGACGGCGAGTATGAATTGTACAAAAGCGGTAAATACCAGAACAACACGGGAATACAGCCAAGTTTAATGTATAAAGATTTTGAGAAGTAATCTGACGGCGGTACGGTTTGTCTGCACAAGATGTTTGAGGAATGGAGAGCACACTCGTGGTTGAAGTTTATTATATAGAAGATGATGAAAATATCGCGCAGGCGGTGAAAGAATATCTGTATGAAAAAAATTGTATCGTTTCGGTCTTTGCAACAATTACAGATGCGAAGAAGGCGATTACGAATCATTTGCCTGCCATTGTACTGGTAGACTGGAATATGCCGGATGGCCGAGGCGATATGCTGTGCAGCTGGATACGATCCAGGTGGCGGGAACTGCCGGTTATCTTTTTGACTGTCCGGGGCGATTCCAATGATATTGTTTCAGGATTCAGGAAGGGAGCGGACGATTACGTAGTAAAGCCATTCGAGCTGGAAATTCTGTATTCCCGCATATGTGCGCTGCTGCGCAGGGCAGGAAACGTATCAGGCCAATATCTCACCTGCGATCGAATCTCGCTCGACCAATCCGGGATGATGGTTTTTTTGGGGGAAGAGGAGATTAGCCTGAGTCAGCCGGAATATCAGGTTCTATTGCTTCTGATGCGGAATAAGGGGAAAACAATAACCAGAGAAAGACTGCTCGAACAGGTATGGGACTGTAATGGCAGTTTTGTGAATAATAATACTCTTACCGTTACAATTAAGCGCCTGCGTGAGAAGCTGCATCAGCCGTTATGCCTGAAAACAGTCAGGAGCTTCGGATACCGTATGGAGGATACCTTATGATTGGCAGAAAAAATGCGGGGGTATTTATTGCTCTCATTATGTCGGCTGGTCTGATTGCATCCTCCCTTACCGCCGTTTTCGTGGCAGGATTTTATAACCGCAGGCAGTTTCAGATGATAAGCAGCGTGAGCAGTGCAATTATAGAGGAGGATCCGGCACTGGAACCGTCCATACTGTCGGCTCTGAAGGCGTATAAGAACCAAAAATCCCGGTATGCAGAACCGGAATATGAAAATGTACTTACTGCCTATGGGTACCGGCAGTCTGATTTCATAAATCCCCTGTATCAATATGTGCTTCTGCTTGCTGTGGCAGGTTTTACAGCAGGCAGTTTTTTATTTCTTGCCGTTTTTATAACCTGGCGCAAGAAGGAAGAATTGCGTATACAGACAATGGCCGAAGCGCTTGAAAAAATCAATTCCGGCAGTCCGGACCTCGTCTTGGAGGCGGGGGAAGACAGTTTTTCAAAACTGCAGGATGAGATATATAAAACAGTTACAATGATGCATCAGACAAGAGAGTCCGCACTGGAGGAAAAACAAAATTTTGCGGAAAATCTGTCCAATATTGCCCATCAGCTCAAAACTCCCGTAACGGCCATTTCACTTTCAGCCCAGATGATGGAGACACATCCGGATAAGAATTATCCTGCACAAATACAAAAGCAGATAAAAAGACTGATACACTTGGAGGAGTCTCTGCTGCTCCTGTCGCGCCTTGACGCCGGAACCCTTTTCCTGGAGAAAGAGGCTGTGGATGTCTTCACCGTTCTTACTCTGGCTGCCGACAATCTGCAGGAGGTATTTTCCGAAGCGGATGTATCGCTGAATATCCCCGAAGCGGGTGAAGTGGAAATCACGGCTGATTTAGACTGGACAATGGAAGCGGTGATGAATCTGCTGAAAAATTGCATGGAATATTCTCCGGCTGGAGGAACTGTCCATTGCTCCTATGGTCAAAATGAACTTTACACGGAAATACTCATCTGGGATGAGGGGAAGGGGTTTCAAAGAGAGGATATCCCCCATCTTTTTGAACGGTTTTATTGTGGCCAAAATGCTAAAAAGAATGGTATCGGCATTGGCCTTTCCCTTGCAAGAGAAATTATTGAACGTCAAAACGGCACGATACGGGCCAGCAATATTCCAGATGGCGGAGGATGTTTTGAAATCCGCTTTTACAGTCACTGAGCTGTCACTTTGGCCTGTTATAATGAAACTGCATTAAGTATTATAACAGGATAGGAGAAGATGTGTGGAAATATTAAGATGTGAGAATTTAAATAAGGTATACGGGTCCGGAGATAACCGGGTAGTTGCTCTGGAACAAATCAATATTGCAGTCAACAAGGGAGAGTTTGTTGCGATTGTAGGCGCATCCGGTTCCGGGAAATCTACGCTGCTTCATATTCTCGGCAGTGTGGATAAACCTACGGAGGGAAGAGTAGTGGTGGAGGGGAGGGATATCTCTTCTTTAAGCCCGGCGCAATCTGCCATATTCAGGCGCAGGAAGGTGGGACTGGTTTATCAGTTCTATAACCTGATCCCTACGCTCACTGTCAAAAATAATATACTGATGCCGCTTTTACTGGATAAAAAGAAACCGAACCTGGAATATTTTGATGAGGTTGTAAATTCCTTAGGACTCTCTGATAAACTGGAAGCACTTCCAAACCAGTTATCCGGGGGACAACAGCAGAGGACCGCGATTGCCAGAGCACTAATCTACCGTCCGGCGCTGCTTTTGGCCGATGAGCCTACCGGTAATCTGGACCGGAAAAATTCTAAGGAAATTATGGATATGTTAAAGCTGTCGAACCGCAACTTGAAGCAGACGATACTATTGATTACGCATGATGAAAATATTGCGCTGGAAGCGGACCGTATCGTTACGATAGAGGATGGGCGTATCATCCGTGATCAGAAACGGGGTGGCAGATAATGTGGAAAGATTATTCTGTGGGGTTTATCAGAAACAACCGTGCATCCAGTATATCCATCATGGTGGCCGCTTTTATATCCAGTTTGTTTTTATCTTTTCTGTGCAGCATGTTTTATAATGTATGGGTTTATGAAGTGGAAAAGATTGTTTTGGAGGAAGGGGATTGGCAGGGCAGGCTCACCGGAGTAACGGATGCGGGGGACTTACTCACAATAGAGAATTTTGCTAATGTGGAAAAAGCGGTAGTTAACGAAGCTTTATCCGGTGAACAGGGTATCGTGGCTGATATTTATTTCCACAATGTCAGGACTGTTTACAAGGACATGCCAATGATCGCAAAACGGCTGGGATTAGATGAAAAGGCGGTATCCTGCCATACACTTCTTTTGTCCAGATACCTGATTCATGACCCGCAGGATGAGACACCTCCGCTGTTGCTGACACTTTACCTTGTGATTCTGTCGTTGGTTTCCCTGTCCCTGATTCTGATTATCCATAATTCTTTTGCGGTATCAATGAATGCAAGAGTACACCAGTTCGGCATATTATCCAGCATTGGGGCTACGCCGGTACAGATACGGATTTGCCTGATGCAGGAAGCGGCCGTGCTTTGTGCACTGCCGATACTGTCGGGTAATATTATAGGAATTGTGCTGAGTTTTGCAGCAAAGAGAGGGATTGAGTACATTGCGGCCGGCATGCCGGGCCAATTGCCCATTGGTTTCCATTACCATCCTTTAGTATTAATTCTTGCTGTATTGTTGTCAGTTTTAACCGTGCTGTTCTCTGCCTGGCTTCCTGCCGGAAAATTAAGCAGGATGACGCCGTTGGAAGCAATCAGGGGAACGGGTGTAACAGGGCTGAGGAGAAAAAGGCATTCTCCAATTCTCTCAATTTTATTTGGTACAGAGGGGGAACTGGCGGGAAATGCGCTGAAGGCGCAAAGGAAAGCGCTGCGCACTTCCACATTGTCTCTGACCTTGTCATTTATGGGGTTTACAATGATGCTGTGTTTTTTCTCTCTTACCGATCTCAACACCAAATACACTTATTTTCAGCGTTATCAGGATGTCTGGGATATTATGATAACAATAAAAGATACCAAAATTGAAGATTTCCGGCAATCCGGGCCGGCACAGGCACTGGAGGGGATGGCAGAAGTACGTGATGCCGTCGCATATCAGAAGGCAGAGGCACTCATTCAGGTGCCAAAGGATGCCGTCAGTCCGGAGCTTACGGCACTTGGAGGCCCTGCTGCGGTTGCCGGCGCTTCCGTATCTGAGTCAGAAGGCGTATGGCAGGTAAGGGCTCCGGTTATTGTTATGGATGATGCGGCATTTATAAGGTACTGTGAGGATACCGGTATCACGCCGGGGCTTGACGGGACGATAATATTGAACCGGATATGGGATAGTATAAACAGCGTTTTTCGTTACAGGCAGTATGTTCCATATATAAGGGAAGACCAGGAGACCATAGTACTTCAAAATTCCGGGAACAAGGACACAGAAGAAATCCCTGTACTCGGCTATACGCAGGTTCCGCCGGTTTTAAGAGAAGAGTATGCCGATTATTCTCTTGTACAGTTCATTCCCGTGTCATTGTGGCATAATATGAAGGGGAAGACAGGAACTGCCGAAGCAGATACAAATCTCCGGATATTAGCCGGGAAAGGGGTTACCCTTACGGAACTGAATCTATTGGAGAAACAGATTACACAGATGCTTGGACGTTCTTATGAGATAGAATCTGAGAACCGCATTAAGGCCCGGATTAGGAATGATTCCATCATAGACAGCTATAAGCTGGTTATGGGAGCCTTCTGTTCTCTGCTTGCGATGATTGGGATTGCCAATGTGTTTTCCTATACGCTTGGATTTATGCGTCAGAGAAGGCGGGAATTTGCCCAATATATGTCTGTGGGTATGACGCCTGCCGGCATAAGAAAGATGTTTTATGCGGAAGTGCTGGTTATTGCCGGGCGTCCGGTTCTTATCACCCTGCCTTTGACTTATTTGTTTATTGTATTTACCGCTAAAGCCAGTTATTTAAATCCGGCGGAGGTATGGCCGGAGGTTCCTGCCGCCGCAATTGCTGTCTTCAGCCTGGCTATTGTGAGCTTTGTGGCCCTGGCATATTATATCGGCGGTAAAAGAGTTCTCAGGGAAAATTTATCCGATGCCCTGCGCGATGATACAATGACTTAAAGGTACTGACATTGTTTCCGGTTCCTGAAAATGAAAAGCAGGATACCGGGGACAATATCAGTTTTCCGTCACAGTTCAGGCAGCATCAGCTGTTACAGTGATACACGGTGAAATCACGGCTTACAAACTTTTAAGTTGACATTTTCCGGATTTTAGCTTATAGTAAATTTCAGAATAAGAAGACGTAAGTTCTTCATAAGAAAAGGAGTTGGTTGTTATGTTGGCAAATGATAGGAGTATGGTGAGAACAAAATAACAATGCAAATCAGACAGGGACTGGTGTATACTTTTTATTGCACACGGCTTGTTGTCGTGTTTTTTTGTACCTTTTTTTAGTATGCCATTCACAGCCTGTCAGCTTATGAAGGAGAAATACGATTTGAATAATCATGAAAATTGCATATTAATCAGCAGCGGTAAAAATTGGGTAGAACAGGCGGCTGTCGATCAGTTAAGAGGCGTCAGCAGACTTCCGGGAATGATAAGAACCGTGGGACTGCCGGATCTGCATCCGGGAAACACGCCTGTGGGAATGGCGGCTTTGAGCCGGGGAAGATTTTATCCTCATTTAATTGGTAATGATATTGGCTGCGGCATGAGCCTTTTTTCCACACAGGTAAGAAGAAAACGGTTTAAGATGGAAAAATGGGTCACACGGCTTAATTCTATCCGGGAACTGGGAGATATCCCCTGTGATAATCCTTATGAGGAAGAGTGCCCGATACGCGATTTTGGAACTATTGGTTCGGGAAACCATTTCATTGAATTTCAATGCCTGGAACAGGTATATGATGAGTCTGCCGCAAAGGCAATGGGACTTTTAGGCGAAAACGTCTTGGTTCTGGTCCATTCCGGTTCCAGAGGTTACGGACAGGAGATCCTTTCCCGCTATAACAGACCGGAAGGGATAGAGGAAGATTCCATACAGGCTGCGGCCTATCTGGCAGCTCATGATGATGCACTTAAATGGGCGGGGCGCAACAGACTGGCGGCTGCCGGAAAGCTTCTGGATTATCTGAACACGGACAGTCAGCTGGATATTTTGATGGAAAGCTGTCATAATTACCTTGAACAGACCGAAGACGGGTGGCTTCACCGAAAGGGAAGCGTATCCGCAAAGCACGGCGCGGTGGTTATCCCGGGTTCCAGAGGCAGCCTGACCTATGTGTGTGTTCCGGGAAAGGATACCGGAATTTCCCTGGATTCCCTTTCACACGGAGCCGGAAGAAAATGGGCGCGCAGCGTCTGTAAAAGCCGGATTGACCGCAAATATGACAGGAATTCCATACGCAGTACTAAGTTCAAAAGCCAGGTGGTATGCCATGACACGAATCTGCTGTTTGCGGAGGCGCCGGAGGCATATAAGAATGTGGAACAGGTCATCGCATCCCTTCAGGAATTCGGATTGATCGAGGTGGCTGCCACACTGCGTCCGCTGATTACTTATAAAGGGTAGGTGGGGAAAATGAGAATACAAATCAGTTCCGGCCAGGGCCCGGCAGAGTGCGAACTTGCGGCAGAGCTTTTTTACAGGCAGCTTCAAAAGGAAATAGGAGATATAAGGATGGTACAATGCGTCAGAGGAAGTAAGGCGAAGGGCTTTTCCTCCGTCATATTTGAGACGGAAGAAGATATGAGCAGTCTTGAGGGAAGCATACTCTGGGTCTGCAAAAGTCCATACCGTCCAAAGCATAAGAGGAAGAACTGGTATATAGATGTGAGCATTCTGGAAAATATGCCTAAGCTGACGCAGGAGCTGAAGCTGCGCTTTGAAACATTCAGGAGCGGAGGCAAGGGCGGACAAAATGTGAATAAAGTGGAAACAGGCGTGCGCGTTATCCACATTCCCACAGGTATTTCAGTGGTATCCACAGAAGCACGGAGCCAGCATATGAATAAAAAACTGGCAGTCAACCGTCTCTGTGACATATTAGCCGAGAGGAACATGGAGAGCGGAAGGAAGGAAAAAGAACTGGCGTGGCTGGAACATAACCGGCTGGAGAGGGGGAATCCGGTGAGAATTTACGAAGGCGGTAATTTTGTGAGGAGAGACCGCTGATTTCAGAAACATTGTATCTGGGAGCGGAGGAGCATGAAGCAGAGCGGCTTGTATCCATGCCCCTGCCTCCCGATGCACTTTTGCTTTTATGCCGGATGAAAACCACATGAAGGGCCGGAAGGGGAGAGAATGTTATTTATTGTTACTATTTATCTCTTAATTGCACTTTATTACGTGCGCTCCGCCGTCTTTCGTCCTCTAAGGCAGCATAATGCTTTTTGGTCGTGTTGACATCTTCGTGGCCGAGAACATCTGCCACCAGATAAATATCGCCGGTTTCCCGATATAGATTCGTGCCGTAGGTGCTTCTGAGCTTATGGGGAGTAATCTTCTTTAAAGGGGTTACAATTTTGGCATATTTCTTAACAAGGTTTTCAACACTTCGTACATTGAGCCTTTTTTTCTGAAGGGATAAAAATAGTGCGTCTTCATGTCCCGGTTCGGGAGTGATGTGTTTACGTTCTGCCATATAATCGGCCAGCGCATCTTCAACCTCCGCGCCGAAGTAGACGATGACCTCCTTGCCGCCTTTTCGGTGGATTCTGATGCCGCCCGTATTAAAATCCACATCATTTATATTCAGGCCGACGCATTCGGAGACACGTATTCCGGTTCCAAGCAGGAGTGTCATTAATGCAAGATCGCGGATTTTAGTTTTGGCATGAAACGCCTTCTGCTTTTCAGTCAGTTGCGCACCTGCTTCAACCTGGTCAAGAAGGCTGGCGACCTCATCGACCTCAAGACGTATAATTTCCTTTTCATGAAGTTTTGGAAGCTGAACTAATGCGGCCGGGTTATTCTTAATACGTTCGTGTCGGTAGAAATAATTATAAAAGCTTTTTAATGATGCGATTTTCCGCATGATTCCCCGCTCTGTATTAACTAAATCTTCCCTTTTTTCCGTGGAATGGCATTTCAGGAATTCCATGTATTCTTCAAAATCCATCACCTGGATTTCATCCAGAACAGTGAGAGAGAAGTCACGCATTTCACAGTTGGCAAAAAGCGGGTTTTCCTGTCTGAGAAAATCAAAAAATGTCTTTAAATCGTAAGCGTATGCAATTCTGGTCCGGGAAGAAGTCCTGGGTTCAATTCCTCTGAAGAAATCAGCGCAAAAGGGCGGCAGTTCCTTTAACATCTGGCGGAGCCTTTTTGTATTCTCAATTATTTCCTGTTCATGATAGGAGAGAGCAGCCATTATTTTCACCTCGCATTATTTGGCAATTTTTTATCCGGCCATCCTTCAATGTTTCCTTCGGTTATGGCATGGAAAAGGCGTTCCTTAACCCCAGGCGCCTGTAAATTCAGTTGTTTTGTTAATTGTTTAACATATTCGCGTTTCGTTTTTCCATCCACCGGACAGGGATTTTTGCATACAGGAAGTGAAAATCTGTTTTTAAATCCAATTACATCAGCTTCAGATACATAAATCATCGGACGGATAACCGTAAGTTCCGTCCGGTCCAGAAAGGTTTTAGGAGAAAACGCATAAAAGCGGCCTTCATAAATTAAAGATAATAACATAGTTTCAATCAAATCATCACGGTGATGTGCATAGGCTATTTTATTGCAGCCCAGTTGTTTTGCCGTTTCATTGAGGGCGCCTTTCCGCATTTTAGCACAGAGGGCGCAGGGATTTGATTCTTTCCTGGTTTCAAATAGGATTTTACCAATATCCGTCGGTACAACGGTAAATGGGACAGATAATTCACTGCACAGGGATCGAACCGGTGATAAATCAAAATTTTCAAAACCGAGGTCTACAGTAATTGCAGACAATTCAAATTCATTAGGATAAAAACGTTTAAGTCCATGCAATGCATATAATAAAGTCAGACTGTCCTTGCCGCCGGAGATGCCAACGGCAATTTTGTCACCAGAGTCAATCAGAGCGTAATCATCCACGGCCTGACGGGTAAGACTGAGTAATCGCTGTAATTTCATAAGAAGAATGCTCCTTGGTAGGTTTTATTGTCCAACTATTCGATAAAGTAGACTTTCACGAATAGTTAGATATAGGACAGTATACTACTGTTTTATATAAAAATCAATCAAATTGAAGGAATTAATTTTTATATTTATATAATAAGCTCCTGGCCGCAGATGAAAAACAGAGATGAAAAACAGGCGTCATGTATAAGCACAGCGCCTGTTTTTCTATCTCTTATTTCTTTTCAACCGCGACCCAGACTTCACAATGATAATCCGGTGAATAGACATCTGCCGACGGGTATGCTTCGAAGTCGGTTCCTCCGCAGGGCTGGTATTCACTTGATGGGAAAAATTCACTGTAAATCTGCTGATACAGTTTCTGGAACGATTCCGGCATCTTTCCCACGCATGGGAATACAACATAGGTGTGAGCAGGTATCTCCTCCACGATTAAATCTTCCTCTTCCACCGGTAAACCATTGTACATAGCACCGATTGCATACGGGAATTCCTCATCAGTGGCATCTTTGCCGAAGCTGGCTCCTACAATGCAGTCTTTAAAAATATTTTCCTCCGGAATATATTTGCAGAGAGATTTTATCGTGCCGTCCGAACCGCACTTCTTCCAGAATTCCCCAATCTCTGCTGCTGTCAGTTCCTGGCTGCGGGAAACCTTTTTCTTTTTCATGATCAGTTTAAATGCCTCTTTCGTCTCAATTCTGTAATCCATCGTATTACCTCCGTTTAAAATAAGTTTTACGGAAAGACGGGAAAAAGATTTTAAGACGGCACTGTTGTTTTTAGCCTGTGACGGAGCAATTCCATGAAATCGTGTGAATGCCCTGCTGAAGCTTTCCGGTGTATCATAGCCATATTTCATTGCAAGGTCGATTATCTTTTCATTAGATTGAAGCAATTCGCTTCCGGCCAGCGACAGCCTTCTCCAACGGATATATTCACCTAATGTAAATCCGCACAGAATACTGAATACACGTTGAAAATGAAAGCTTGAGGAATAAGCCCGTTTTGCAGCCTCTTCATAATCAATCGGTTCTGTGATGTGTGCCTCAACATAGTCAATGGCTTTCTGTATACCTGTAATCCAATCCATCTTTCTCCTTTCCCCTCTCCCTGCGTTACGCATCGTCACAATTCAGCCGGCAAGAATGTTACCGCGTGTGAAAACCTGTCTGAACTGTTGCTGCGTATATACATATCTTAAAGGATTAAGGAGGTTTTCTCTTGACATTTTGTGCGGTCCGATGTTGTGCTGAAACTCAGGCAGTTCCCGGACATGCAATTCATCAAAATCCGCTATTTTTCGGGACATACTCCCAAAGTTTCCAGCAGTTCATTGTGCGGCCTTTTTGCATCCATCTGGAATATATCAATATGGTTCAGATCCGCGCTTCTGTCGGTAAAGGCAGGGAACAAAAATCCGTATTCCGGTTTTCCTGGCTCATACTCGCCGGACAGCGGGCAGACAGCGCAAATGATATATTCAAATACCTCTTCCGATTCCCACAGCCTTTCTTTATCGGAAGCCTTTGAGGGAATGTCGAAACGATCATGAAATACCAGAATGGCATATTCTTTATCCGCCCTGTATTTCTCCATGACAATATCATAAAATGTATCCATCAGGGCGTCATTTTTCAGACCGCACTCTTTCATTGCCATAAGCAGCTGCCACATGCTGCCCGGTTTGCGGACACTTTGGGGAAATTCATATTTCTTCAGGTTTACATTTGTCGGTGAAAACGGGATTTCCTTTGCAAGTGCAAGCTTTTTCGTCCGTTCCGGTGACGATAGTTTTAGAAAATTTGTATTAAAACTCCCATCAAAATCACCATCCTTATCCACATAGCATCCTGCAATCCTTGTGAAGGAAGTGCGGGCAAGGGTCATCCGCCTTGTAAGCTCCAGCATATCTTCTCTGTTTATCATGGTCTGTGTCCTTCTCTGTTAATATTTAAATATACGGGCAAATCATTCGGAACATTTCATCCGAAATAGGATAATATTATAACACTTAAGAAGCGACTCAGCAACTCAATCCGACGGTCATCTGCATAAGCTTTGCTGCCGCTTCATTCACCGTTTTGTATCGGATTGAAATAAGCCGGATTTCCTCCATTCTTTTTATCAGGATTTCTATTCATTTCTGATTACTCCTTCTTCTGAATCGGCAAAAAGGCATAGCCTGCGCTCAGTCCAAGAACGCAGGATACACCTTTCCGTCCGAATGATATGATGTTGGGGTCAAAAGGTCTTTTGACCCCTTTGAAACCGGATTGCTCCGCACTTCAATAAAATATATTTTGCGTTGCCTTAATTACTTGCCGTTACTTTTCACGGAAGTTTATATACGTATTGATTCTTTATTTAAGTATGTCTTCTTTTTTCTCAAGAATTGCCTCAACAGCCGCACAGGCCGGGCAGTCACAGAACTTCGCTCCGGCAGCTTTGATTTCCTTTGCATGAACTGCAATATTGGCAGCGGTATCGGCTCCAAAAAGCGCAGCTCCGGCCTCCGAACCCGCAAAGCTGATCAAATTGTCAATCGGCATGATATCCGCCTCAAGTTCATCAATATATTTTTTGGTTTCTTCTGCCTCCTGCTCTGTTCCCACCGCATTCAGCCATGCCTCGGCTGCAGCTTTTGTCTCGCTGCTGCAGGTTGGCGCACCGATTAACTCATGAGTTTTTTCAACTGCGAAGCTTAAAATATCTTTCTCCATGGAACATACCTTCTTTCTGATGAAATATGATTAACAGTAACGTTTACTCTGCTCTTATTTTATCATAAACAATAAAATGATGCAAAGCAAAGCGTGTTATCTTAATCTAATAAAGAACGGTAATAAGGCCAGTTTGCATCCATAACACTGACTGTGACGTTGCTGACGCTTCCGCCTGTCTCGTGGATGCATATCATCTGGCCGTTCGGCGCCCAGGCCAGGAACATGACGACATGGGAATTTACCCCCAGTCTTATGATAATGTCGCCTGGTTTTAAGTCGGACCGGCTTACCGCCCTTCCGGCATATATCAGACCGCTGGTGCCGAGATTAGTCGGGATCTTTCCAAGGGAAGACCAGTAAACCCAGTTTACCCATCCGGAACAGTCAAGTCCTGATATGATACGTCCTTTTCTGTCGGGCGGGGTAATAACGGCAAAATTATTGCCCTCGTAACCCGGCACCTTTGCCTTACCTCCATAATAGTATGGAATTTTGCCGACAGACTGCAGGGCGTATGTAATGACTGCCTTTCTCTCCCTCGATATATCGTCGGGAAGCAGTTTCAGATACTCACTGATCTCCGTAAAGGTCAGCGGCTTTCCGAGTGCCAGTTCAATTGGGGACAGATTATATAAAAGCGCCCAGTCCTGGCTGTTCAGCCGGTTGACATAGGCTTTGCCGTAATCGGACCATCCGTTCCAGGCCTCTGTCTTCATGTGGCCTCTCTTATCCAGGGTAAAAAGGTTTTTCTGTTCTGAAAGCCCGGTAATACGGGCCGTGATGGTCAAATCGACATGGCCGGGACAAAATTTTCCTTCTTCGTTGAGCTGTATCTGCGTTTCCTCGGCTGCCGGAACAGCATTGGATTCACCGTCCTGGCCGCCCACTGCATGCTCTCCTGCCGCGGCGGCGGTATCTTCGGAGGGACCGGACAGCTCTGACGGTGATGCCTGGGCTGCAGCCGCTTCCTGTGAAGTCTCAGATGCCCCATTCTGCCCTTCCGGCAAGACATCTGAAGGAATTTCCGCCTGACTTTCACCGGAGGTCTCTGAAGGCGCTGATAAGGCGGGTTCCGTCTCTGCATCGTCATCTGATTCCGCATCATTCGGATCCACACAGCCGTCGCAATAATAAACAGCACCGACTTTCACGCTGTAACCGTGGGATAACTGCCATAATTCATCAATATAGCTTTTGAAGTTATCCACATCGGTCCATCCGGTAAACCAGGTGTAAACGCTGGCCATGGAAGCGATTTCCTGTGCGTTGGAATAGAGGGAAATACTTTTGCCGTCTCCATCGTAAAATTGAAAAGAGACGTTTTTCCACGACGGGATCAGCCACGTAGCCGGATTGGCCGGATCGTGGGCTTTGTTGGTCGGATCGTACTTACCGGTGACGGAGGATGCCGGATGCCGGAGCATTTTAGCGGCCTGCTCTGGCGACGCCTGCAGCCACCGGTAAAGCTCGGATGTCCATTCCGCATCTTTACGGTTCAGATACTCATACATCTGTCCGCCGTAGGAATCAGAGGCCCTTGTATGAAAGGACAGCTTGAAAAAATCGTAGAATGGTTTCAGGTTATAATTCAGCAGGCGCATAACGCGCTCCTGCTGCGTGGCCGTCTCATCCTCCGGGGATATCTCCTGCTCATCGGGATAGAGCGCCATCAGATTATACTTAAAAACGGAAGGAGAATAGGTTTCCTCCGTTTTCGAATCCAGCCCTGAGAGATAGGAGGCTGAATTACCGGCAAATTGATTTAATAGATTCATAATCCGGACAGGCAGCGAGCCGGACTGTGATATATCCGCCGCATTATCATGAGAAATACGAATTGCCTGTTCCGGCGCTGGTGAAACAGCCGGCTTATAGGATCCTGCAATTGAAATAAGCAGAAACCCGGATGCAGTCATAACCAGGATTCTCGTTATCAGTGGATGGAACTTTCTCATTGGGGTAACTCTTTTCTAGTTAAGTTATTGACATTATAAAAGACCAATACGCCTGTTCAAAACAAACAGGCATACCGGTCTTATTATATCAGTTACTTATAATTCTTTGTTTTAAGAAATTCTTGTTTCTTTTTGGCGAATTCCTTAATTATATCAACTGCTCCGTCATAGCCTACGGCGCTGCTGCTGATGCACATGTCATAGCTCTTACAGCTTCCCCAGCGTTTGCTGGAGTAATAATTGTAATAGCTGGCCCTGCGTTTGTCTGTTTTGATCATGATATCTTTTGCTTTTGCCTCATCCACATTGTGGCGTTCCATCAGATGGCGGATTTTATCCTCCTCGTCGCCGCAGATAAAGACGCTGACGGTATTGGGATAATCAGCCAGCGCATAATCAGCGCAGCGGCCTACGATGACACAGGATTCTTCCTCCGCCAGCTTCTTGATTGTATCGAACTGGGCCAGAAAGATCTTGTGGTTAATCGGCATATCCATATATGCGGAGGTATTGTATCCCAGAGAATATGTATCCATAACAAGCGAATAGAGAAAACTGCTTGTCGGCTTCTCATCATGAGTTTTAAACAGTTCTTCACACAAACCGCTGTTCTTTGCAGCGAGAGTTAAAAGCTCCTTATCATAACACTTCACACCGAGATCTGCTGCCAGTTTCTGTCCTATCAGTCGTCCTGCACTGCCACATTCACGACCGATTGTAATTACTAAATTACCCATCATCGATCTCACTCCTTTCAATTTGTAAAACTATTCTGCTTCTTGCCTCTATTATAACGCAAAAATTCTGAAAAGTCATTATTAAAATTGCAAATTACGTGCAGATTTTGAAGCGGCTAATCCACCCAGACTTGTTTCCTTTAAGGAAGCGTGCATTTTATCGCCCACTTCTTTCATCGCGTCGATTACCTGATCCGCGGGTACAAAACTGACAATCCCAGCCAGAGCCATATCTGCGCTGGTCAGCGCATTGACGGCTCCCAGGACGTTCCGTTTGATACAGGGCACTTCCACGAGTCCGGCAACCGGATCGCATACAAGGCCCAGCAGGCTTTTAAGGGCAATTGCCACTGCATTTAAAATCATATCCGGTGAGCCTCCCTTTAAAAATACGAGGGCTCCGGCAGCCATGGCCGATGCGCTCCCTATCTCAGCCTGACAGCCGCCCAGGGCTCCGGCAATATACGCACGCTCCGCTATGACCTGTCCGATCCCGGCGGCAACATAGAGGGAGCGTATCATTTTTTCATCCTCAAAACCAAACTCGGCACAGCCGGGAATCAGGACGGCCGGAAGCACTCCGCAGGCTCCAGCAGTCGGGGCTGCCACAATCCGTTTCATACAGGCATTCGATTCCCCCATCTGAAGTGCCGCTCTGATGACGGAATTAATGAATGGTCCGCACAGAGTATCCCCCTGCTCCATATAAGCCGACATCAGCGCACCCTGCCCCCCGGACAGGCCGCTTGCCGATTTGAGGGACGGATCATAGGAAGAGGCCGCTTCCTTCATGGCCTGCCACATGGACTTCATACTGCTTAAGGAGTCCTCTCTGGTGACGTCCCTCTCCTGCATATCGTCCTCGAGCACGGCTTCATCAAAAGCTGCTCCGTGTTCGGCGCAGTACTGCACAATGGAATCAAGTGATTTATATGCCATATGATTTGAACCTCCGAAAATTAGAATAAACGGCATGCTTCAGTGCCGTTATGGTTTAGGGGTTACTACTCACAGCTTCGCTCCGTGTAACTCGTGATTTTCGCGCAAAATACGCACGAAAGCACCTCGCGGGATACAGGCCGTGAATAGTAACGTTTGGGATACAATATCGTATCCGTTCCGATAAGATGAACAGTTACAAAATAGCTACAGATTCAGGCAGGTAACCTTAAAGATGCCCTTAACGGCTTCAAGTTGCCTCACAGCCTCAACCGGGATATTCTGATCCGTCTCAATCACCATCACGGCATCACCGCCCCTTTTGCTGCGGTGGAGCGTCATGGTTGCGATATTGACCGAGCCGGAGGCCATCAGAGACGTAACCTCGGATACGTAGCCGGGCTTATCGATATTGTGGATAATCAGCACCGGACGCTCTCCGGTTACGTTGATTTCCACACCGTCCAGTTTGTTAATCATGATACGGCCGCCTCCGAGCGAGGACGCCTGCATCCGGATCCTCCGGCCAGACGCGGACAAAATGTCGAGAAGAGCCGTGTTTGGATGCGCTCCGCCGATTGTGTCATGAATAAAACCGAATTCAAGCCCAGCTTTTTCAGCCTCCCTGAAGCTTTCAGGAATTTTCATATCATCCGGCTCCATGTTAAGAAGCCCGGCGACAATCGCCCTGTCCGTTCCATGGCCGGCTCCGGTGGAAGAAAAAGAACCTGACAGAGTGATGGCGGCTTTGACCGGCGGTTCTCCCAAAAGCTTGCGCGCCGCCAGCCCGATACGCACCGCACCGGCTGTATGGGAGCTTGACGGGCCGACCATAACCGGACCCAGTATATCAAAAATATTCATTTGTACCCTCCAGAAATGTTACTCTTTACCCCCGCCAAAAAGCGGCGGGCTGTATTGCGGATGTTTCAAGTTAAGCGGCGCAGTTTCTCAAGCAGTTCCTCAAAATATTTTGGCAGCGGCGCTGAAAACTCCATATACTCTCCTGTGCGCGGATGGAGGAAACCGAGAACTCCGGCATGCAGGGTCTGCCCCTGTAAACGGAAGGGCTGTTTCGCCGGGCCATATACCTGATCGCCCAGAAGCGGATGTCCGATGCTTGCCATGTGAACCCGGATCTGGTGCGTGCGTCCTGTTTCGAGCCTGCACTCCACGAGTGTATATCCGTGAAAACGTTCCAGCACTTTATAATGGGTGACGGCGTCCTTGCCGTTTTTACTGTTGATGCTCATCTTTTTCCGGTCATTCGGATGACGTCCGATAGGAGCGCGAATTGTCCCTTCATCGTCTTTGAGACTGCCGAATACCACGGCATAATATTTCCTTGTGATAGAATGAACCTTTAACTGCTCCGCAATGGAATTATGGGCCAGGTCGTTCTTGCATACGATAAGGACTCCTGTAGTATCCATATCGATCCGGTGGACAATGCCGGGGCGCATGACGCCGTTGATACCGGAAAGCTGCTCCCGGCAATGATGCATCAGGCCGTTCACAAGAGTTCCTTCATAGTGTCCGGCGGCAGGATGAACTACCATGCCTTTGGGCTTATTGATCAGAATCACATCCTCATCCTCATAGAGGATATCAAGGGGCATCTCCTGCGCCGTAATCTTCGCTTCCACAGCTTCCGGCACCTCGAAAGTGACCGTATCGCCGGCCGCTGTTTTGTAGCTGCTTTTTACCGGTTTTCCATTCACCTCCACCAGCTCTGATTTTAAGAGCTTCTGGAGAAAGGAACGCGTATAATTGGGACAGCTTTCAGTCAGAAATTTGTCAATTCGCAGGCCGGAGCTTTCTTCCGGAACAATGTATTCCTGTTTCAAACTGCATTCTCCTTTTCCTGTTATTCTCCATTCTCCGATTTTTTATTCTTCTGTCTTCCGAATGAAAGAAATTCCAGTTCCTCGTCGGAATAAACGAAAAAGAAAAGGAGAATCAAAAGCAGCGTGGATATCACTACGTAACAGTCTGCCACATTAAAAATCGGAAAATCTATTAATTTGAAATATAAAAAATCCACCACATAGCCGTTCGCCACCCGGTCGATCATATTGCCTGCGGCGCCGGAGACGAGCAGGAACAGACATCCGGTAAACGGCAGATATTTTTTATCAGACGGCATGCGAAACAGGAGAAATACCACAACAGCTATGACGGCAATGGCGATCAGAAAGAAAAATCCCTGTTTGCCCTGCATCATTCCAAATGCAGCCCCGCGGTTTTCCGAGTAATACAGTTCAAAGACACCATCCCAGATTACAAACGGCTGCTTTCCTTTTAATTTTACGACTGCCAGATACTTTGTCCACTGGTCGAAGCCGATGCTGACAACGAGACCGGCGAGAAAAAACAGAAACTGCTGTATTTTTTTATTCATTGAATTCCTCCTGTGTCAGGATGAACTTAAGCGCTTCCTCCATCTCACCGTCCGTGACGGTCCGATCCACATAGGCACAGCCTACGCTTTTTAAAAGGATGAAGTTAATCACTCCGGATTCCATCTTCTTATCATTCTTTGTCGCCTCGATAATATCGCCGGCCGTCAGGCCGGAAACACGCACCGCAATATGAAATCGCATTAATGCCTCTTTAAAACGCTCAGTTTCCGCTTCTGTAATCATACCTCTGCTCTCGGACAGACGCATGGCGGCAAGCGCTCCGAGGGCGACACATTCGCCGTGAAGCAGTTCAAAATTTTTGAGTTTTTCGATGGCATGGCCCAGGGTATGTCCAAAATTCAGGAGCATCCTGTCTCCCTTTTCCGTCGGATCCGTTTCCACAACTTTTCTTTTAATCAAATTGCTTCCGGCGACGGTCTGTCTCAGGACAGTGAGATCCCTGGTTTCAATTTCACCGGCATGTGAAAGCAGCCAGTCATAGTATTCCCTGTTCCGTATCAGGCCATGCTTGATCACTTCGCCCAGCCCTGCGGCAAACTCGTTGTCCGGCAGGGTTAAAAGGGTTCTGATATTCGTATAAACGAGTTTCGGCATATGGAAAGCGCCGACCATATTTTTGTAAGAGTCGAAATCAACGCCTGTTTTTCCGCCGATACTGCTGTCCACCTGGGAGAGCAGGGTGGTTGGAATCTGGATAAAAGAAATTCCGCGCAGATAGGTGGCGGCGGCAAAGCCGCAGAGATCGCCCACGACCCCGCCCCCGAGGGCTACCAGCATATCACTCCTGTCAAAGCGCTCCAGAATCAGCCGTTCATAGAGCTTTTGGACAGTAGACAGATTTTTATGCGCCTCTCCCGCCGGAAAAACATAAGAAATCACGCTGCTGCAGCAGGATGACAGGATTTCGGCCACTTCCCTCAGGTAAAGCTCCGACACTGTAGAGTCGGTGACAATGCAGAGTTTACCGGAAGCAGAGACATGTTTGCGTACCTCCTCCTGCAGGCCGTTAAAATCTTGTGTCATAACAATATCGTATACAGGCTCGCCGTTCAAATGCACGGTAAGTCTGTCTGTAGTATTCTCAGATGTATTTTTGCCATTCATAATCGTTTCTCCTTATCCGTATTTGGGCAGTTACTGTTACAGCCGCTATTCCGAGAGGTGTTTTCACTCGTATTTTGAGTGAAAATCCCGAGTTTAACGGCGCGAAAACGAATCGTAACTTTCGGCATGTATTTGCGGACTATATATATTTTTCGGCATTGACGAAAAGGCGCCCTTTCTTTGTCTGATTTCCGGCGCCGGTATAGCGGAACTTGCCGAGGCCGCGGACCGATATAATCTCTCCCTCCTTTAACTGCCGGCCGGGAGAGATGCACAGGCGGCCGTCTATAAATACCCGCTCCCCCTCAATAAATGGGAGGGTCTTTGACCGGGACGTCTTAAAAACGAGGGAAATCACGCTGTCCAGACGCGGAGATGCCACGCTTCCGCTCACCGTCTCGCAGTTCGGAGCGGCCGCCGGGGCCTGCGTGGCGGGCCGGCAGCTGACCTGGGTGTGGCGCACCATCTTAAGCTCCTGGATTAAAAAGGGAGCCATCTTCTCCAGACAAAAAATAAAACAGCCGTTTTCATTCATCAGAATATCACCAATACAGCTTCGCGATATTCCAAGGTTCATAATGGCCCCCAGAAAATCCCGGTGTGTCAGAGCCTCTGCAAAGCGTGGACTGGCCGGAACGGCTTCCAGTATACTGATTGGTAAATCGGCTGTTTCATCCTCATAAGACGGCAGAAAACAAACAATTTTCCGTTCGGCAGTCTCATAACCTCCGCCCATCAGCCAGGTGACAGGAGGAAGCGTACGTTTCATGGAATGGAAAATTGTCTGTTCATTTAACGTCAGAAAATCGGTATATGACCGTATATCACGCTGATAGCAGAGCGCCGCCAGCTCCGATATACGCTTTTTCAGTAATTGTTCGTCTTTATCCTGCATAATAATGTTAAAAGTGAAGGTTCATTCCGGAAATATTCAAAGAGCCGTCAGCTAAAAGCTCCGGGAAATCGCCGGATAATTCTACGGTTTCTGGTGTTGCAATAAATATGTAATTGGAAATCTTCTGCAGGTTTCCGTTCATCGAATACGTGGCGCCTGATGCAAAATCAATAATTCTCTGCGCCACTTCCATATGGATGCCCTCCATGTTCATGACGACAGCTTTTCCTGCCAGCAGATAATCGCAAATCTCCCTGGAATCCTCCATGGAGGTAGGTTTTATTAGAGTCACTTCCATCCCCCTCCTCATAGGGACTACTTTGCTTGAGGAACGTGAAAGAAAACGGGGCTTTGGCTCCGGTTCCTCATCATAGTCATAGTCTTCTTCTTCTTTTTTATTAAATAACCGCTTTTTGGCAGGTTTCTCATCTTCATAGTCGTCATCGATGAAGTAGTCTTCATCGTCTTCTTCTGTTAAACGCATTGTATCCATTAGTTTGTTCAGAATACTCATACTAAATTCTCTCCCATCTTTGTCCTGGCACCAAAGATTCCGGTACCGACTCTAATCATGGTTGCGCCCTCTTCTATTGCTGTCATATAATCACCGGTCATTCCCATCGAGAGCACAGCCATATTAACATTATCGATGTTTTTGCTTTTTATGTCAACATTTAATTGATATAATTTTAGAAAAATATCGCGATTTTCTTCAGAATTTTCAACAAATGGAGCAATTGTCATCAGTCCCTTTATGTGTACATGGGAGAATTTGGAAATAATGGTAACTGCCTCCAGAACTTCGCCGGCCCTGAACCCATACTTGCTTTCCTCTTCCCCGATATTGACCTCCAGAAGGATGTCGACATCAATGTTTTTTTTTGCCGCCTCTTTTTCAATCTGTTCAGCCAGAGCCACTGTATCAACGGAGTGGATCAGGACTGTTTTATCGATGACCTGGCGTACCTTGTTCTTTTGCAGATGTCCGATCATATGCCAGCGGATGTCATCCGGAAGTGCGGGCGCCTTTTCAAGAATCTCCTGAACCTTATTTTCACCGAAGTCACGGACGCCGGCATCATATGCCTCCCTGAGAAGTTCCACCGGTTTTGTTTTACTGACAGCTATCAGCGTTACATCCTGAGGCTGCCGGTTTGAAGCCCGGCAGGCCGAAACAATATTTTCTTTTACATCATTTAAATTTTCTCTGATCATTCTGACACACCTTTCCCAGCGTTATTGGTATATAATCTGTCCTTCCGTTACCGTAGAGGCGTTAAGCACGATGTGATCATACACGGAAAGACCATATTTTGTCCCTTTTTCTATTATGTAATATTCACCGTTATTCGTCAGCTCCGATATGAGACGGAACACGGCATAGCCCTTGTTAATATTGTAGACTCCCTTAAGCGTTGCGACAGGACCAATCTGATAACGCTCACTGGAATCCGGCTTTACAATATAATCTCCGCTCTTAAACGGTCCGGAATCGCTTTTATCCACATAATAATATTCTTCCGTGGAATTATATATATCGGCCGGTGTAAATACAATGGAGGATTCTCCGGATTCCGAATAGACTTCCTTTAAGAAGCCGGACTCCGACATGGTGGCGTCTCCGCCCTGAGTCAGATAATCGACCGGAACCGTAAAAAACTCTTTTGATGTTACGGATGAAACAGGGATCTTGAGACCGGCTGCCTCATCTGACACGATTTCAAAATCGATAAACCGGTCGGAAGCAAACTGTACCATAAACTTATCAAAATCTACTTTGCCGTAAAGCTTTCCGTCGCTTCCCGTGATCTGGCTGTAGGAACCCCGCATCGAGAAATCCGTGCTTGCCGGCTTGATTTGTAGCGTCTCTCTGTCTGCATAGGCCGTCTGATCCTCTTCGCTGAGAGGAAACACAACGGACCAGTTCTCTGAGGTGATCAGTTTGTAAACCGGCGTGCCGTTCTCGATTAAATCTCCCGCTTTGCCAAAGGAGCGTTTATAGAGTGTGCGGTCAAAGGATGCCTCGGAGATATCGGAGGCGGTCATCCCTTCATAGGAATCTATCGCATAAGAAACAATACCGGGCTGATCCGCATAAACCTGCTGGTAATTAATCCCCCGTTCCTTTAATAGCTCGTCCATACCGTCAAGTGCGTTGAAGTTCATATACTCCGCCACGGAGGCCTGGAGTGAATATTTCTCATCATAAATAGCTCCGAAGCGGCTGTCGCTGTAAGAGAGGCAGAAGGAGCTGAGCTGCTTCTTCAGTTCGGAGAGATTTTCATCGGAGAGAGGGGCGGCGTTTTCCTGGTTCTCCTCCAGAAATTTGCCCAGCTGTCCTGTTTCATCCAATGAATAAACACGGGCACCCGCAGCGGCGCGTTTGCCTTCCCTTATGTAATAATTGACAAAGCCTGTCCTGTCGGCCTGTCTGACAGTCTCCTCTCTCAGAATAATCCCTGTGTGGCTCTTGTCATTTACGATACTGCCCTCGACCACTTCATAGAACTGTATCTTATCGCGGCGGATATACGTGTAAACACTGAAGGAAAGATAAACGAATATCATGGCAAAAATAATCATGCCAACGTTTATGTTCAGTGGTTTTTTATAGCGGATAACTTTTTTGTTTTTAGCCATGATGTAATGCCGTTCTCCTTTCCTTTGTATTATAAGAGTAATTGTCAAAAAATTCAAGCAAAAGAAAGAGCGCCGCGGCCGCAGCACTCTTTCTTCTGTAAGTTATGTACCATTAATGTAACTGCTCATACGGCACGAAACAGTTTTCCGCTGTTTTTGCGCATCGCGAAGCGGTAACGTATGAAGGTACTGTAAGTTACCCATTTATAACGAAACAACCACATTTGGTCTTGCAATCTCAGGTAACGTATCTGCGTCCATGGAAATGCTGAGAACAAATGTAATATGATATTTTTCACTGATAGTCTCCAGCGTCCGGTAGGTCGCTTCGATATCCTCGCCCTCCAGGCAGGACAGCTTGAGGAAGCTGTCTAAATACATCTGTTCCAGATCATGATCCTGACAGATGATTCCGCAAAGAAAACCTATAAATCCTTCACTGGAAGTAATCGGATATTCCTGTACGTTGATGAGACGAATCTTATTATTCAGCTCGTACATATGCTTTGCACTTTTGTCAAGATAAACTATCGAACCCTTGGATTCTTTTACTGCTGTATTCGCCATGTCCAGTAAATACTTAGTCTTTCCTTTACCCTTATTTCCCGCAATAATCTGAACCATAACAATCTCCTCCTTGGATTTTTTATTTAAGTTGTATAAAAAGTCATTTAATCTATAAATAATTATAGTATAAATTCATAAAAAGCGCAATCACTAATTGACAATTTTAGAAATTATATTTGTCATATTATCATAGAGGGAAGGACGACTGTCTGATTTAAGGACAACGGAAATATACTCTTTATCCTGGCTGTCGTTAGAGGCCATAATCAGGCAATATCCTGCAGCCTGAGTCGTTCCGGTTTTTCCGCCGAGGACGCTGACTCCGGCCGGTGTTTCACGCTCTCCTTTCTGATACCAGTTCCCCACAGTCCAGGTTTTCGATACGGCTTCCCCGGCGCCGTTCTGATAATTAGCTGTGTAAGAATCTTCAGCGATTATCTCTCTGAAAAGCGGGAGCTTCATCGCTTCATTGAACATCAGATAGAGATCATAAGCGGTAGTATAATGGTTCTCGTCAGTAAGCCCGCTGGGGTTCATAAAGTGGGTCCCTGTGGCGCCCAGTTCCCTGGCCCTGACATTCATTCTGTCTGCAAACGCGTCAATGCTACCATACATATGTACGGCAATGGCGTTCGCCGCATCATTACCCGACGGCATCATAAGGCCGTAAAGAAGATCCTGCATTGTAATCACGTCTCCCGGCTTGATTCCGCAGAGGGTAGCGCCTGCCTCGGTTATAACCGCATCCTCTGTCACCGTCACCTGATCCGAGAGATTCCCCTCTTCCAGGGCGATGATGGCAGTCATAACTTTGGTAGTGCTGGCCGGATACAGCCGTTCGAATGCATTCTTACTGTAGACAACAGAGCGGTCTGTAACATTAAAGAGAGCTCCGGCCTCCGCATTCATGGATGTATCCCCGTCCTGACTGTCTGTGACGACGCACAGATCCTCCGCGAAAAGAGGAGCCAGCTCACTGCCCCCATGTGTGGACATTAGCTGTGATCGGTCTTCATATGAATAAGCTTCCTCCAGCCCGCCTTTTTTACCGCAGGCTGAAAGTGAAAGCGCTGCTGCCGCAAGCAGAACGGAGCTCTGTATTATTATACGTTTCAATGGCGCACCTCTATTTATACATCTCGCGCCACTCCATATCGCCGCGATCCAGAGACTTGATCAGGAGCTCAGCCGTGGCTAGGTTGGTGGCCAGAGGAATATTGTGTACATCGCAAAGACGGATAACAATATCAGCATCCGGTTCATGTGACTTTGGTGACAGCGGATCCCTTAAAAATATGGTGAGATCAATGGAATTATGCTCGATCTGTGAACCAAGCTGAGTAGATCCTCCCAGATGACCGGGAAGATATTTGTGTATGGACAGGTTTGTAACCTCTTCTATCAGCCTGCCCGTCGTGCCTGTCGCATAAAGAGAATGCTTGGCTAAAATCCCTTTGTAAGCGATGCAGAAGTTCTGCATCAGTTTTTTCTTTGAATCGTGTGCGATTAATCCTATATTCATCGATAACCTGCCTCCTTAATGATTGCTGCTTTTTCTTTGAAGTCCAATATTTAAGACAATTCCCATACCGATAAACATGCTGAGAAGTGAACTGATACCGGAGCTGATAAACGGCAGCGGCAGTCCCGTATTGGGGAATATTCCCGTTGCCACAGCTATGTTGGCGAAGCTCTGAAAAGCAAGCAGAGCCGCCATACCGGTACAAATAAGTCTGCCTGCCGTATCTTTGGCACGGCTGGCAATGTAAAGACACTCATAAACCAACAGAGCATAGACAAGAATCACTATGACACTGCGGATGAAGCCCAGTTCCTCCCCGATTACCGCAAAGATGAAATCGGTCTGTTCCTCTGAGAGGAAATTTCCGTTTTTGACAGAACTCAGGGTATTGTTAAATAACCCCTTGCCATTTAGTTGTCCTGAGCCGATGGCCATAATGGAATTATCCTGCTGCCGGTTTAAATCGGCATACTGGCTGTCACTGTGAAATATTTTCGCCAGAATCCGCTGTGCCTGATACTTCTTAAGGAACGGTACCATATCAAACAGGGCCAGGTAGAGACAGAGTCCCGTAAGCGGGATTCCGGCAGCCAGTACTCCCACAATCCATTTATAACTGAGCCCTGCGGCATACACAATGCAGACAAGCGTAAAAGCAATAACGATGGTGGTGGACAGGTTCGGCTGCATATAGACCATTCCGAGAGGAACGGCGCACATCAGCGCTGCCGTTCCGACAACGGACGGCGCATTGATCCTTTCCTGATTCTTTGACAGAAACCAGGAAAGGATCACAATAAGCCCTATTTTCACAAACTCAGAGGGCTGGATCTGTATACCGCCGATTCGCAGCCATCTGGTTGCTCCTTTTGTATTTTTTCCGATTAACAGTACGGCAAGCAGCAGGGAAACGCAGCCCACATATATAATGGAGCTGAATTTAAAATACTTGTGATAATCAATCAGGGAAACGACGATGCATATGACCAGTGCTATCGCTACCCCGACGATCTGCTTGAGTACAGTCGCCCGGTCCTGTCCGCTGGCGCTGGCAACCACGAGAACACCGAGTGTACTGAGAGCCAGCATATAAAAAATTATGCGGAAATTGTAATTTTTAAAGTTGTAATCGAATATCATGCTGTAAATGGCCCCTTATTCTGTAAGTCGCGAATCGGTATGCTGGCATACAGCGCAGGTACTTTTCCCTTGTATTCATCAGTTGAACTCCTGATGACGCATACGGTGAGATCGTTTGTATCCACTTCCATATACCTGGAGACGGCGTGGATAAAGTCACTGCGTATCATCTCCAGCAGTTCCGGCGAGCAGCCTGCCCGATCAGAAACCAGCAATAGTTTTAGGCGCTGCCTTGCGATTTCGCCTGAATTCTTCCGGCCAAACAGCTCCACTAAATGCATCATACAGTCCCTCCCTTAAGCCCGCTTAAGCAGACAGGTTATTCTGGACCATATATTCCGGCTGTTTTCCAGATTCATAAACGGTACCGACTCACCAAGTATTCTTTTGCAAATGTTCAGATAGGCCTGACCGGCATATCCGTTCATTCCCACCAGAGGCTCACCCTGATTGGTGGAAATGACGATGTCCTCATCATCCGGCACGGTTCCGATGACAGGGATGGACAAGATATCCATCACATCATCGACCGACATCATGTCTCCGCGGTGTACCATATCCATTCGTATCCTGTTGATGATCAGTTCAATACGTTTGGTGGCATCGGCTTCCAGAAGGCCGATGATACGGTCTGCATCGCGGATGGCGGATACCTCCGGCGTGGTGACGACAAGTGCTCTGTCTGCTCCGGCGACGGCATTCTTAAATCCCTGTTCGATACCGGCCGGGCAATCTAATAGTATGTAATCAAAATCTTCTTTCAGGTACTCTACTAACTTTACCATCTGCGACGGGTTGACACTTGACTTGTCCCTCGTCTGTGCCGACGGCAGTAAAAACAGGTTAGGATATCTTTTGTCTCTAATAAGCGCCTGCTTCATGCGACAATTGCCTTCCACTACGTCCACCAGATTATATACAATCCGGTTCTCCAGTCCCATGACCACATCCAGGTTTCTGAGCCCTATATCGGTATCGATTAATACGACTCTCTTTCCCAGCATGGCAAGGCCTGTTCCGACATTCGCGGAAGTCGTTGTCTTGCCGACGCCTCCTTTTCCGGAAGTAACAACAATGACTTCACTCATTTGAACATCCTCCTGTATTCAGTTTACCCTATTATTCTACTCTAAAATCAGAAATATTTCCAGTATTAAATAAAATTTAAATAATTTAAGAAACTCTTTTTAATTGGCCGGACAACCAGACTGTCTTCTTCCACTGAAATAATGATAGGTCCCCGGCCGAGCCGCTTTCCTTTTTCCTCTGCCCTGGTACAGTAATCGGCAATACGAAGCTGTGTGGGAGCCATATCGAATGCGACGATCACGGCGTTGCCCCCGGCAGCTCCGGCATGGACCGTACCATTTAACACTCCCAGTACAATCACATTGCCCTTCGCGATGACGCGTGCGCCGTGGCAGACATCGCCGATAATCACGATACTGGCCTCCGACTCCAGCACATCGCCTTTCTGCAGGCTGCCCTTATAGAACTGCCCTGTCTGGGAGGAAAGCTCCATCAGGCGTTCGGTCAGGGCCTTCTCACATTTGGCGATGCGGTTGGCATCGGTATCCAGGATACAGAGGATATCAATCTGTGAATTGGCCGTGATGGCATCCACAATCTGAAATTCCTCAGAAGGTGTAAGTGTACGCCCCTCCAGGGTCAGAGTCATCTGAATGGAACCCCAGAACCGGGAACTCTCCCTGAATTTTTTTCCTATGTCTTCTATTAGCTGCTCAAAGGGCACATCCGGATTCAGTATGACCGTCATTCCGGCCTTGCTGCCCTTGATAACTACGGAACTTTGCATGAAACACTCACCTCTTAGTCTCCGTTAATCCTCTCATTGGATGCGTCCAGCGCTCCGGAGGTCATGATATTATCAAGTGTGGTATAGTTGTAGTAGTAACGGTATACGTGTTTTGCCACCATTGCGGCATTGGATGAGGAATAACCGTTCGGAATGTTGACGGTGACGGCAATTTCAGGGTTCTCATAAGGCGCGAAGGAAACGAAAAATGCATGGTTTCCTCTCTTGTCCGACTCCTGTGCCGTACCTGTCTTACCGGCAATGCTGACATCCAGGTTATTGAAAATTTTCTTTGTACTACTGTTTGTGATAACCTGTCTCATACCCTGCTGCACCGCGTCCCATGTGGACTGGGCGATATCGAGCTGGGCATGGACCGCCGGCGTATAATCCTTAACCAGGTTGCCCTGGGAATCGGTCTCCTTGTCGATCAGGCTTAAATCAAATACCGTTCCTCTGTTGGCCAGCGCCGTTACATAGCGGGCCAGCTGTACGTTGGCATAGTTATGCGTACCCTGCCCCATGGCGGAACGCTCCGGGTCCTTGTTGGTAATCTCCGGATTGGCCTCATAAATTTCGATCCCGGACGGCTGGTCCAGGCCGAACATTGTGGCGTATTTTCTGAGTACCTCCAAACCTTTATCCGGATTGTAATTTCCATCCGCATCCAGCGACAGCCTGTGTGCCAGTTCGGAGAAAAAGTAGTTACAGGAATTCTCTATACCGCCGATTACATTCAAAGGGCCGTGGAAGCCCGGATATTTCCAGCATTTGATCGGCGGATTGGCCTCCTCGTATTCGCCGGTACAGTTGATGGTCTCATCAATCCGGATTGCCCCTTCCTCCAGTCCGGCAATGGCCGTGATAGGCTTAAAGGTGGAACCGGGAGCCTTCAGCGTCTGGGTTGCGTTGTTTCGCAGCGGCAGCGACTGATCGGCATTGAGCTGGGCAAAATATTCCGGGTCGGAAATCCGGTTGTTGTCATAGCTCGGGTATGTGACCAGAGCCATAACCTCTCCTGTTCTGACATTGGTGACAACACAACTGGCCGTACATGGATCGAGTGCAAGCTGGGCGGGTGTAATCTCAATATTTCTGATTTTGTTCATCAGAAATTCAAACGCATAATCATCCCCGCTGGCACGGAGGCGGTTAACCTCCGCCTCGTCGTAGGCCAGAACATTCTGGGAATACAGGGCGAGGCACAGCTCTTTGCCGGAAACCACGTTGTTATTGATCAGGTAGCGGTAAATCTTCTTTGTAAACTCCGTATCATCGGCCAGATTCTGGAACACATAATCCACCAGGGCGGAGAAAACATCGTCGGCATTGGAATACTTACTGGTGATGTTCAGTTTCGTCGTATCTATCCAGTTGCTGGCAATACCGTAATAGAGATAATCCCGGAGGCTGATGGCATTGTTTTTCCATGCCTGATACTCTGCGCTTTTCGTGTCGATGGAATCCTTGATAATGACTCCGGCCTCATCACTGGAGAGGTAGGTATAAATATAAATCATATACGCCTGCATCTCCTCCGAAAGATCACGCATCAGAGTGGCGTTCCCGGATAACAGCTCGCTTCGTATGTCGTTTTCAATCCTGGCTCTGGCGTTCAGATATTTTGCATTAATCTGGCGCTCCACATCAGAGGCTTCGTCCGACGCAAACTGTTCCAGGGAGAGTACGTTGTTATTAATAAGCTGGAAATAGGCATCCTTAATGGGAAGCTTGATATTTGACGAGTCCGTATAGACGATTTCGTCAGCCTCTTTGTTGACAATTGTTTTCAGAAGAACACCGGCCAGCTGTCTCTCCAGTATGTTATAGATGGCCTTCTGAAGGTTTAAATCCAGAGTCAGCCAGATATCATTGCCCGCCACGGGCTGTACCTCATCTGTTATCGTCAGTATTCTTCCCACATTATCCACATAAGCGGTCTGGGAGCCTTTTTGTCCCTTCAGCTCCAGTTCCATGGAAGACTCAATACCGGTTCTGCCAACGACATCGTTTAACTCATAGTCGTCATTCACCTGCTTCAGTTCCTCCAGACGCTCCGTGGTAACCTTTCCGGTATAGCCGATAATCGGTGCAAAATACAAGCTTTCGTTATATACCCGGTTTGTGGATTCCTCGATATCGACACCCGGAAGATCCGCCGAGTGTTCCAGTATATCAGCCACCGTCTCATCGCTGATGTTGGTAGCGATGGTGGTCGTTTCGTATTTCTGATAAGCAGTGAACCTCATGGTGTAACGGATATTGATAATCTGAAGCGCGACCTCATCCGGAATTTCAATGAGATTGCCCTTCTTATCCTTCGTTTCATCAAGCTTGTACTGTACTTTCAGCTTATCGAACAGTTCTTCTGCCGTAACGTCTGCCGGAGCATCGCCATCCTTATCGGTCAGTTCATCCACGCTTTTCTTACCGTATAGATCTCTTAAAAACCGCTTTCTGGCAGCCTCCGACTTTGTTGAATAGGCCAATTCACCGTTGTGGTCTATCATAAGTTCTAGGCTTCCCTGGGCGGTTTCACCGTGTTTGTTCAGAATCGACACCAGCTCGTAAAGCATCCTGTTCCAGTCCGAATCGAACTGGCTCGCCTTGCGGAAGGCTCCGATATCCTGTATGGTAACGGAATTGGCAAGCTCATTGTAAGCCAGCACATTCCCGTTTCTGTCGTAAATATTGCCCCTTGTGCTGTCTGTCTTAATGACTTTTTCAGCCAGGGCTATATAGGCATCCTGATACTCTTCTCCCTCGACGATCTGCAGCTTAAAAAGCCTGCCGACCAGCACACAGAACATAATAAAAAAGACTGCGGAAAGGGCGAAAAGACGGGAGGTAACCACTTTTTTGATTAATTCTTTTAAAAATTCTTTCAGGTCATCAAACAAGATTCTTGTCTCTCCTTTGCTCCCACGCCTTCAGCTTACGGTATATAAAAAGAAAGAAACGGTAAACAATCAGGGTGGTTACGGTTGTAAATATGATTTCCGGAATCATGATTTTAATAAAGTAATGGCCGAAATTCAGCCTGTTTCTGATCAGGAAACGGAATATATAAATATACATATTGTATGCCAGATCATTGACGATGCTCAGCACAAGAGGCAGTGTAATATAGTCCTCATAATAGTACTTTGTGCAGATTCCGTTCAGGTATCCCATATTGATGTAAAACAGGGTATAAAAGCCAAAAGGACCGCTGTAAAAAAGATCCATGAAAAGCCCGGCTATCAGGCCGTAAAACATGCCGGACTCCTTGCCCTCAATGAACCCGCATATAAATACGGAAATGAGAAGAAGGTTCGGCGCCGAAGACAGAAAGGCGATCTGAGGAAACACACATATCTGGATCGTAAATGCCAGGATCAGAAGTATAATATTAATCAGTACTTTGCGCATCTTCTTCTCCCCCGTTTTTCAGCTGGGTGATAACCAGTACTTCCTGCAGGTTGTCAAATTCCGCTACAGGAATGATGAAACCTGATTTCGTAACATTGTTGGCATCGGTGGACAAATCGGCGGCATAGCCAATCAAAAGACCGGGAAGAAAGATATCACTGATATTGGATGTGATAATCTTGTCGCCGTTCTGGATGTCATAGTCCTTTTTGATGTGATCAAGGCCGAGACGTCCTTCCTGATACAAGGTCAGATTACCGGATACGTTGCAGGTATCCCCGGAACGCATGGACATTCCGCTGACATTGCTGTCGTCGTCGATAATGGCCCTGACCGTGGCGTAATTCGCCCCCACATCGGTGACAATTCCCACCAGTCCGCCGCCGGCCATGACATTCATATTAACTTTGATTCCATCGGCCGAGCCTTTGTCAATCCGGAAAATCTGGAACCAGTTGCCGGAGTCTTTGGCGATAACGCGGGCCGCCACCTTCTCATACTGCATATAGTCCTGATCAAGCTGGTAAAGCTCCCTTAAGCGTTCCAGCTCAAACTGTTCTGCCTGAAGCCGGTTATTCTCCTCAGTCAGCTGATCAATACGCTGCGTGAGCCTTGCATTCTCCGCCTGCGCCTCCTTCAGGGAGGAATAGTCCCTGATATTGTTGTAAAGGCTTGTACCAACGGTATTCATACCCGACTGGAGCGGTACAAGGAAGTATCCGACACCGGTACGCAGCGGCGTAAGAAAGCTGCTGTTGATGGATGTTACGGCAATCAGCAGGACACAGAAAACAGACAGCCCTGCCAGGATATATTTGCTGTTCTTCATAGCTATATAATTCCCCGTTCTTTAAAACTGAAATAAGAATTATCCCCGATAATAATATGATCCAGTAGCCGGATACCAAGAAGAGCCCCCGCTTCTTTTACCTGAACAGTCAGCTTTTTGTCTTCACTGCTGGGGGAAGGGTCTCCGCTGGGATGGTTGTGGACCAGGATAATATGGACTGCGTGATAGCGCAGCGCCTCGATAAACATCTCTCTGGGAGAGGCAACCGACATATTGACGGTTCCCCGGAAAATCAGAGAATCCTTAATCAGTACATTTTTCGTATTCAGCATCATTAGATGCAGTTCTTCCTGCTCCATATGGCGCATATCCTGCATATAGAAGCCGGAAATAACGGCCGGTTCGTTGAAAACCACCGCCTCTTCCGTGACCAGTGTTCTCCAGATACGCCGGGATAATTCACCGATACACAGTAATTCAATTCCTTTTACCTTGCCAATCCCCCTGACTGCCATCAGTTCTGGCAGGGAAAGATGAAGAAGTCCCAGAATCCCTGCGGGATAGCTGAGTTCCAGAATTTGTTTTGAAAGCTCCAGAGAACTTTCACCTCTTGCGCCGGTTCTTAAAATAACCGACAAAAGCTCGGCATCCGTCAGGCTCTCCGGCCCCGATGCCAGACATTTTTCATAAGGTCTGTCCGAATAGGGCAGTTCTTTCATCGTACGTCTTTTCACTACTCCTCCTCACCGTGCCTCTCCAAGTACAGTGTAAGGATATGGAACGATAATCCGCACGCTCCGCGCACAGGCCACCGCCATCAATGAAACAGTTTGCTTTCAGCCGCGCGCTGTCTCAGCTTCAGACCAGACGATATGTAATGACTGCAATAATCACTCCGACAATACTCGCCATCGTGATTCTGATTGTAAGACCGAAGGTAATAACAAGAATTCCGAAATTGAGGACAACCGGCTCGGTCAGTCCAAAGGTTTCTCCGAAATTCAGCCAGGTCAGCCACGGTATATCGGAAGCCAGGTTCCCGATAAATCCGCCAAGTACAATTCCTGTCAGTAAAAACAGCAGCAGGATCCAGAAGTTTTTCGCTCTGCTCATTTCTGTTTGTTCTCTCCCTTGTATCCCGGTTAGTAATGATTTCCATTTATGGGGCATTACACCGATTCTTCTTATTGTAGCATAAACCGGCCTGCCTGTATACATCAGGAGGCTGTGTTTTTTATTAAAGATTTATTAAACGGTAACAGCTCAGACGGGGAGCTGTTGCTATAACATATGGAGATTTAGTTAAGCAGGTGAGGACG
>NZ_KE992851.1 GCF_000466485.1 [Clostridium] symbiosum ATCC 14940
TGAAATTTCAATATGTGGTTTTGAAGGTATATGTTATATTTATAAATTGAATATGATAATATAGAGAAACGGATGACGGGGTGTGGCTCAGCTTGGCTAGAGCGCCTGGTTTGGGACCAGGAGGTCGCAGGTTCGAATCCTGTCACCCCGATTCTAATATATGCGCGAGTGGCTCAGTGGTGGAGTATCGCCTTGCCAAGGCGAGGGTCGCGGGTTCGAATCCCGTCTCGCGCTCTTTTTATTTAACGCAGGAATCTTGTAACAGCAAGGTATCCTGCGTTTTTTGTATTGAAGGCGGTGACCTGTGCACAGGGCGTGCAGGTTATCGTTTGGATTCACAAATGTCAGCCATAAACATATAATATTTTAGAAGCCTGACAAGCTTCTAAAAAAGGAAAGGAAGTAAATTTATGGCATATCCAAAGGTTCATATAGTGAACTCCACCAATTATACTGTAAAAGGTACAGTGAAGTATGCAGCCTGTTCCAGCGATCATTTTGAAATAGCTCCCTGGGGAAGCTGGACGGCCGGAAGCCGGGGCGTTTGTCTGCTTACTAAGATAACTGCCAACGTATATACTCCTGGTAAAACTGAGGAAGCAGATTCCTACTCATCATCCGGTACATCTTACAGCCAGTTTGCAATTCTTCAAAAAACAGATGGATTTACTGTGACCCGAATTGTAACCTAATTGATCAGAACCTGATTTGTCCATGTGTCAGTGTAATATTTTTACACTGGCACTACATATTTATTTAGAAAAACCCATAAATTTGGCTGGCCCGGGAACTGTACGGGCCTTTTTACCGAATAAATTAGATTGTGGGGAAATATATTTTTAGAAAAAGGAAGTTCAGAATGGAAACCGAAAGATATATTGTGAATTTTTACAGCGTGGGTGATAAGCAGTTTGGAATAACGGATGTGAAAAAATTATGGATTGCAGCTGCATTAGTTGAAGAAGCAGGATGCGGAGTGTTTATAAATGGAGTAATCGAATCCATGGAGTTAATATGTGATACTATAGATCGGTGCGGCATGGACAGTATCGGGGTAAGAATCATAGCAACACGAAATCCCGTCCTTTGCAGAGACAGAGAAGTATACTACCATGCATTTCGTAAGATAGTTCTCGATGTCAAGAAAAAGCTTGGAAATCCATATGTCACAATATCGATGCTAAATACAAATTATTTCTATTTTGACAGCATTTAAACATGGAGCTAAAGAGCTGCACGTTCTATAAACATGCATGTTCTGCGTATGGCTCAGCATATTAAATAAAGGGGCCGGGGGGCTTAGCATCTGTACAGAATGCTGCCAACCGGCCTTAGCTTTGACTTTTGCCTGTATTTTTCATTTTAAACTTATACCTTTAATAAATGTTATTCTTGATTTCCTGTATCAACGAATCAAGCCCTAATTCATTACACTCGCCGATCAGTCCCTGGGATATAAATTCCCTTAGCGTGGATTTCAGTCCTTCCTTGTCATCCGTTTCAATTAATCGGGCAGTATTGTCGATGAGATGTAAAATTTCACTGTTCGTATCTGACTTTTTTGAGTATCCCAGATATAGTTTTCGTAAATCATTGACTAAAGGATTATTTGAGGTGCTTTTTTTATCCATCCCCATTATTCCGGATGATTCTTTAACCGGTTCAATTTCAACCGTTTCAATTTTTTTCCCGTCTGCATCAAATTCAATACTTGAACCACGTCTGCTCAAGAATTCCTGTAACGCTCTATAGAATGAATCCAGGGATTCTTCATCGCTGCTTGTAAACGTAATAACATCACCGGAAAGGAGCTTGATATTCACTTGATTCATATTTTTATCAGGCCGATGATAATACAGCCACAGAGCAGCACTGAAAGCGAATAGAATCAACATGGCAATATGGCCGGCAACCGTTTGGGCGGATAAGGCTATAAATAATAGAATAAGAAATAATTTGAACGGAAAGGGGGCTGCGGGCTTTATTCCTGCCCATATCTGGGTGATCCCTGATACCGGTACGGAATGCATTTCCCAGCTTAAAAGGTTATCTTTTATACTAATGTTGGATATTTTATAGTTGTTATCTTGATATTTTTTCACTGACATAGTTAGATCCTTCCATAATTTATATCAATTTGTATTTGCTATAGTTGCGGATAAAATAGGGTTTGCAATTATGACGCTTCCTCCTGTTGCAAATTCTTCAACTCCTACACAGGCGCTATAGTTGCAGCATGTACTGGCTTCCGAATCACAATCATATGCCGATAAGGTAAAACTATTTGCCTCGGAACTTTCCTTGTCCCTGTAATATAATACGCCGGTACTGACAGGAGTGGGAAGGCACTGTCCCTTTTCCTGCTTAAAAAGCTGAAACCTTAGCCGCAGCTTTATTTTACTTGTGATAATATTACAGGAAAAATTTAACTGGACAACAAAATCCTCATGATTTAAAGTATTCAGATTAAGAGAAGCCACATGTAATGTGGCTCCCTTTTCTGTACCTTCAGGCAATATAAATCCCCCGAAAGCTGAGCTTTTTATATATAAGCTGTCTTTGCAGAATTTGTCTGTTGCTTGCTTTGAGCAGTTACTCTGGACGGGGGGATTACATTGTCCAATGTTATTATTTTGTTGCTTAAATTTCTGAGGAAAGCAGTTACATGTTCTGGTACCTGGATAATGATATCTTCCAAATAAACTATAATACATAGCTGCTCCTTTTCGGTACTACATTATTGGTCAATCACAGTTGTCAACAATGATAGCGGAAAGAGTTGCGTTATTGATAGAAGTAACACCAACGGTTGCGATACCGGCAACGGTTGCTACGACACTGTAAGTGCAGCATTCTGTATCGCAGATATCACAGTCGCATACAAAGAAGGAGAATGCGTCACTGGCTGTTACTGCTACTAAACGTGAAAATGTCCAAACTGGTCCTACTGGGATAGGAACAAGCTGATTTTTACACTGCTTGAAAATCTGCAGGTTAAGAGTTAAAACGGCGGCAGTTGTTACAATATTGCTGGCAAATTCAAATTTAATACATGGTTTGCGGAACCCTTTTGTATCTACGGTGACTGTAGATACGGTAAAATTCGTACCTGCTATAGTGGCTAGCGGGAGTGTGACAGCGCCTGGACAGCCGCATTTTAATGTTGTTCTGTTAGGTGTGATAGGTCTTACTTTTTCACAGTCGCAGCAGCATTTGCAGTCACAGTCATAGGACTCTCTCTGCTCACAGTCACAATTGTTATAGTTATCGCTCATAATGGAACCTCCATAGAATTTCATTTTATTTATTTTAATACCCTCGTGGTATACTACAGTATATTAAAAAAATAGAAGAAAGTTCCTGCCCGGGACAAAGTTTCTTCCAAGCTGTATAAGATTGGCCTATTTTTGAGATTTTGGGAGCTAAAACACAGTGTATAGGATAATACCATCGCAGTGAAGGGCAAACTTCCGAAAAATTTATACAGGTACCATTGACAAATTTTTTGAAGAGTGTATAATGAGAATTAAATATACAAGTACCTGTATAAAATGGAAGGGGACAATATGAACGATATGTATACAGCTACTTATGAGAAGCTGTCCACACTGCAATGGCTCATGAAACGCCGCCAGATGTTCAGTCAAGCGGAATCTGGAAGATTTGCCGACTCAACAAGAGGTCAGGGGCGCATTCTTGCCATGTTGAAAATCCAGCCGGAAATTGCTACAAAGGATTTAGCTTATCTGCTGGGCATCCGCCAGCAATCGCTGAATGAGCTGTTGAAGAAGTTGGAAAAAAACAGCTATGTGGAGCGTAGACCATCTGAGAAAGACAGGCGGGTCATGGTTGTGCATTTGACAGAAAAAGGGAAAGAAGCGCAGGAACCAGAAGCAAATTATCAGGAGTTCCTCGGTTGCCTGTCGCCGGAAGAATTGCAACAATTCGGAGAATATTTAGACAGGATTATTGCTGCTTTCCGAATGGAAGGTAGAAGCGAAGACGAGGACACAGTGGCAGATTGGATGGACAAAGCACGAGAACGTATGGGCGATGAACAATTTGAGCAATTGATATCCATGCGTGAACGAGCCTTTGGCTCCTTTGGACGAGAAGCAAAGCCAGATAATATACCGGGTGCGGAGCGCTTCTCTCCCGATTACGATGGGCCTGTGCCAGACAGAAATGGATTTAGCTTCTTTGGCGGCAGAGAAAGAAAATAGAATACCCAAAGGCACCATATTATTTATGGAGATAAGTCCTATGCGAGAAAAACGCATAGGACTTAATTTTTGTTAGGGCAAGGCCCTGTTTTGAACATGG
>NZ_KE992852.1 GCF_000466485.1 [Clostridium] symbiosum ATCC 14940
AACAATAAAACAGGTAGTGAAACTTGACACTACCCCGCGGACGGAGGGAGAAGATTAAATGATAAATCTGTTTTATGATCTGCATATCCATTCCTGTCTGTCCCCCTGTGGCAGTGACGATATGACGCCGTATAACATCGCCGGAATGGCTGCCTTAAAGGGGCTGGACGTGATAGCCGTTACGGATCATAATTCCTGTAAGAACTGTCCGGCCGTGCTGGCTGCGGCAAAGGAATACGGAATCCTTGCGGTTCCCGGAATGGAGATTAACACATCCGAGGAGGTACACGCCGTATGCCTGTTTAAATCCCTGGAAAAGGCGATGGAGTTTGATGCATATGTCTATGGACGGCTTTTGCCGGTGAAAAACAGGGAGGATATATTCGGAAAGCAGGAAATTTATGATTGCAGTGATCAGATCTGCGGCCATGTGGAGAACCTTCTTATCAGCAGTACCGATATCTCCTTCAGCGGTTTATGGGAACTGGTCAGGACGTATGACGGAGTCATGTTTCCCGCCCATATAGACAAGGCATCGAACAGCCTGATTTATAATCTTGGCTTTATTCCGGAGGACAGCCTGTTTCATACGGCGGAGATTGCGGATATGAAACAATACCATGCTCTGAAAAAGAGCAATCCCTATCTGGAGCATTGCAGGATTATCAGCGATTCGGACGCCCATTATCTGGAGGACATTCATGAACCGCGGCTGTCAATAGCAGTGGAGGAGAGAACGGCCGCTGCGGTGGTGGAGGCGCTGCTTGCCGGTATTTAAAGGAGGAAACGTATGGGAAAGGCGTCTGCCGCCCGAAAGAGGCTTTATATCATTGTATCAGCCATTCTGTTTAGCCTGACGACACCGGTTCCGGCGTCGGCACAGGGAGCGGAAAATAACCAGGAGGAAAGCTGGAATATTGCCGTGTTCGGTGTTCACTCACCGACTGAAACGAAAAAAGAAGAGAGTCTGGAATTTGCCGCAGTAGTGGAAATTGACAGAGAGAGCCTGGAACTTAAAACGGAATATATACCGGTGAGAGACGGTGCATATGATGTACAGAACAAGGAGAGCGGCTATCCGGATCTGGGAATACGCTATGACGATTATGTAGCTTTTAACTGGAAAGACCTGGTGGATGCAATTAATATACTGGGAGGAGTGGAAACCGTGATCAGTGATGAGGAATATGTCTATATCAATGCCTATGTAACCCAGACCGTAGCGGAAACCGGGATAGCGTCCACCCGGATCAGCAAGGCGGGGTTAAGGTATATCGACGGCGTTCAGGCTGTGGCTTACAGCCGCATGAAATTATCGGAAAATGACGCAGATCAGGTGAAAAGGCAGGGAAAGATCCTGTCACTGACATGGAACAGGCTGACGCATACAGATATCCGGTCTCTGTATCGTTTTGTCCGCAATATCCTGCCCGGAATTAAGACCAGCCTTGATGGGGATGAACTGACGTATCTGTATAAAAACGGCAGAGAGTGGGGACTGGACTGAGAATAAATTTTGAAACTACTTACAATACATTTCAAGGTGTGGGGTAAATAGCAATGCGAAAATTTGAATGTCAAGTAGAGGCAGTAACTGGACACTGTTCCTGTGGAGAAAAACCCTAAGTCAAAAAGGAATTTAGCGTGTCCAGATAACGGTTATGTAACTTTCAAATTAACAATGATAGAAGATTAAGCCTATCTCAATATGCGTGGTTTTACCCGACGGATAGGCGTCCTTTAATGTTGACATTACGAAATGAATGCAGTAAAATACAGCTGTAAATTTAATAAGAAAAGGTGATGTTAGTCCGGCGTATCAGATGTTACACAATCAGTAACGTGGGTATGACTGGAAAAGAGTAGATAAAATCAATCCAATAGGCAAAGAAAAAGCTGTATCAACAGCTTATTTTTAGTACCTAATGTTTGATTTTATTTTACTCTTTAACTAATTCTTCATCTTTTGAAAGATTAGCCGTAGAGTAAAGTCTACGGCTTTTTCTTTTGCACAGGAAAGGAGAAAAAAATGAATAGCAGCTTTATAACATCTTTGAGAAAACCCCCTATCTACACTAAATCAATGGTTGAGTTTTGGAATGATGAATATATCTCAGAACAAATGCTCAAAGCGCACTTAGACCCCGAATTTGACGGGGCAAGTAGAAAATTGGACTTTATTGAAAAATCTGTTGCATGGATAACAGAACGGATCCCGCCTGCCGATTATCCTTTGCTTCTTGATATCGGGTGCGGTCCAGGAATATATGCTGAACTGTTTACCAAAAAGGGGTATCAAGTTACCGGAGTGGATTTTTCAAAGCGTTCTATAGACTATGCACAACAATCAGCTTTCAGCAAGAAGCTAAATATTTCATACGTGTATCAAAATTATTTAGAAATGGATTTGAGCAAAAGTTTTGATTTTTGTACCATGATATATTGTGATTACGGTGCACTATCGACTAAAGACAGACAAGTAATTATGAAAAAGATTTATCATCATCTTAAACCCGGCGGAAAATTGTTATTAGATGTATTTTCCATGACAAAGTATTATGATTTTCAAGAACAACAAGTTTGGGAAGTATGCCCTGATGGCGGCTTTTGGCGTTCTGACGAATACATGGTGCTAAGTGGATTTTATAAATATTTAGACAATGTAACTCTGGACTTAATATCAATTATTTCAAAAAAAGAAATAACCCCATATTATTTGTGGAATACATATTTCTCAAAAGAAACATTAATACAAGAAGCCGAAAGCATTGGCTTTAAAATGTGTGGGCTGTTTGGTGATGTTGCAGGACGTATTTATCAGCCTGAAAGTGATACAATCGCAGTAATTTTGGAAAAATAACCTTTAGGGGCAGATCGTCATAGTGAACCTTTAACAGCAGAATTCAAATGGACGATTCCCCGGACTATATTAAAAGTGCAGAGGAAAAAGGATTTGAAGTGAACGGCGAATCATCAGCAATACAATCGTGATGGTGATTGCCGTCTTGACAGGTGTTGAAGTTATGATGGAGGATGCCTCTTGCAACAGTTCAGCCATGATGTATTCCGCGAGGTGTTTTCGCTGTTTTTTGCGAAAATCCCGAGTTATGTGGAGCGTAACGGCGCCCAGACTGAATAGCGTAAAGTTAAATTCGGTTAATGGAAAT
>NZ_KE992853.1:0-3231 GCF_000466485.1 [Clostridium] symbiosum ATCC 14940
GTACCGGCGGCGTCCTCACCTGCTTAATTAAATCAGGACGATTGCTTTTTACCGGAATTTCATGTAAGATTGAATACAGTACATTTTGGGAGGATTTTTACATATGGAAAAAGAAGTGCGCCTGATACAGTCAATCCAGAGGGCGTTTAATATTATCGACTGCTTCAATAACGACAATACCGAATTATCGCTGCCGCAAATCAGCGAAAAAGTTAAACTTCATATTAATACCACCAGAGGAATTGTCAATACACTGGTAGCCAACGGCTATCTGGCCTGCAATGCCGAAAAAAATACATATTGCCTTGGGCTGGTTTATATTACAAAAGCGGATCTTGCGACAGGAAATAATATAAAACGGCTGAGAACCCTGGCCGCCCCGCGTCTCAAAGATATTGCCAACCGGTTCCAGGTCTCGGCCCTGCTGCAGGTTATCACAAATAATAATATTTTTACCATTGAAAATATAAGCCCCGATCACTCCCATTACATTTTGAACAGCCGGATCAATCTTACCTTTGACCTCAATGCCACTGCCTCCGGTAAACTGTTTTTAAAATACATCGATGAGCCTCTCCGGGAGTATTATCTCTCACGGATGGAATTTTTCCCTTATACGGCAAACACCATATTAACCCGTGAGGCCCTGGAAGCGGAGCTTGATACGATTGAGCAAAAAGGGTATTCCACAGAATTTGAAGAAATAGGCCTGGGGATCAGCTGTGTTGCCGTTCCTATTTTGAAAGAGGACAATACACTGTTCGGCACCGTCAGCATAATCGCCTCCAGTTCTGTGATTATGTCCGTCCTGGATACAGCGCTGGAGCCGCTTCACAGCTGCGCCGGGTTCATAGCCGGGAATATCCTCCCATAAGGATGTTATAGTTTCATATGTTATACGTTTATACATTAAATTATCTGCTGCTTCTATAATCGATAACCTGCACGCTCCGCGCACAGGTCACCGTCATCAATCAAAAAAGGAATGCAGAAGGTGAGACGTTTAAGCCTCCGCTTTCTGCATTCCTTTTATATTACCTGCTGCTGTTGTTACAACGGATGGTACCTGTGAATTACATCATTCCCATTCCGCCGCCTGCCGGCATAGCTGGTGTTTCTTCTTTAATGTTAGCTACAACTGTTTCTGTAGTGAGCAGTGTGGACGCTACGCTTGTTGCGTTCTGGAGAGCGCTGATGGTTACCTTGGTCGGATCCAGGATACCTGCCTCCATCATATCCACATACTCTTCTTTATATGCGTCAAATCCAACTCCAACCGGAGATTCTTTTACTTTATTAATAATTACGGAGCCTTCCAGTCCGGCGTTTGCCGCAATGTGGAACAGTGGGGACTCAAGTGCTTTCAGAATGATGCGTCCTCCTGTCTTCTCATCTCCGTCAAGCTCGGAAACAACCTTCTCAACCTCGGCTGCCGCATGGATATATGCGGAACCGCCGCCTGCGATGATACCTTCCTCCACTGCTGCCTTAGCTGCGGATAAAGCGTCTTCCATACGGAGTTTTGCTTCTTTCATCTCTGTCTCCGTAGCTGCGCCGACGCGGATTACAGCAACTCCGCCGGACAGTTTTGCAAGTCTCTCCTGAAGCTTCTCTCTGTCGAAATCAGATGTTGTCTCCTCAATCTGAGCTTTAATCTGGGCAATTCTGTCGGAAATTTCGTTCTTCTCGCCTAAGCCGTCTACGATGATTGTGTTCTCTTTCTGTACTTTGACGGATTTTGCACGGCCTAACTGATCCATTGTTGTGTCTTTCAAATCAAGGCCCAGTTCTTCTGAGATAACGGTACCGCCTGTAAGGATAGCGATATCCTTTAACATCTCTTTTCTTCTGTCACCGTAGCCCGGAGCTTTAACACCTACTACAGTGAAGGTTCCTCTTAACTTGTTGACAATCAGTGTTGTCAGAGCTTCGCCTTCGATATCCTCAGCGATGATTAACAGCTTAGCGCCGGACTGTACCACCTGCTCTAACAGAGGAAGGATTTCCTGAATGTTGGCGATCTTTTTATCTGTGATTAAGATATACGGATCGTCCAGGTTGGATTCCATCTTTTCCATATCGGTTGCCATATATGCGGAGATATAACCTCTGTCGAACTGCATACCTTCAACCAGGTCAAGCTCTGTCTTCATGGTCTTTGATTCTTCAATTGTGATAACGCCGTCTTTGGAAACCTTCTCCATAGCATCTGCTACCATCTGGCCTACTTCATCGTCAGCGGAAGAAATAGCCGCAACTCTTGCGATATCTGCCTGGCCGTTTACAGCCTTGCTCATTCCCTTGATTGCTTCAACAGCTTTTTCCGTTGCCTTCTTCATACCCTTTCTTAAAACGATTGGGTTAGCGCCTGCTGCCAGGTTTTTCATTCCTTCATTAATCATAGCCTGGGCAAGAACGGTAGCCGTAGTTGTTCCGTCGCCTGCTACATCATTGGTCTTTGTTGCAACTTCTTTTACCAGCTGTGCGCCCATGTTCTCGAATGCATCTGCAAGCTCGATTTCTTTTGCAATTGTCACACCGTCGTTTGTGATAAGCGGAGCGCCGAAGGATTTATCAAGAACTACGTTTCTTCCTTTCGGTCCGAGTGTTACCCTGACTGTATCTGCTAACTGATTTACACCTGATTCAAGAGCTTTTCTGGCATCAACGCCGTATTTAATTTCTTTTGCCATGGTTCATCAACCTCCAAATTATTATGTCTTTTTAGTTTCTACTATTTATTCAATAACAGCTAAGATGTCGTTCTGTTTTACAACAACAAATTTTTCTTCTTCCAGCTCCACATCTGTTCCTGAGTATTTGGAATAGATAACTTTGTCGCCGACTTTAACCTGCATCGTGATCTCTTTGCCGTCTACCACTCCGCCTGGGCCTACTGCGATAACTTCAGCCTGCTGCGGTTTTTCTTTTGCCTGGCCTGGTAACACGATACCGGATTTTGTAGTTTCTTCTGCAACTAACTGTTTTAAAACAACTCTGTCAAATAATGGCACTAATTTCATTACTGACTCCTCCTTACTGTTTTGTCTTGTTTTTATTTTTCTTTTTCAAAATGTACTTGGTAATATGTTACTTTTATTTACAAAACAAGTTATACCACGCTTTGTTAGCACTGTCAATAGTTGAGTGCTAACTTTATATATTTTTTACAATCTTTCGTAACAGTTCAGACAGCAATGTCATGATGTTGGGGTCAAAAGGTCTTTTGAC